>JBILGQ010000039.1:0-7630 GCA_044350955.1 Candidatus Marinamargulisbacteria bacterium
AAAAATTTTAGCGGATATTTTTAAATCTTCTTCTACATTTTTGGGTTCAAAATTTAATGTAATATTTTCTTTTAAAAAATGAAAAAGAAAAACGAGATATCCTTTTATTGAAATAAATATATTAGTTAGTGGCTCGATAAAAAAAAGCTTGATTGACTTTTTAAACATACATATATTTTTATATTGAAAATGATTTATCAATTAGATAAAAATCTTTTACTATTTTTTCTAAATATAATAATTATTAATTATTAGGATTATTTTATAGAAATTCGAAATAGATTTTATCTTTACTGATTATTAGATTAAGTATTTAACAGCAAACTTTATTTACTAATTTATTGAAAAACAGTTAATTTTTTTAAAAAAATTCATATTATTGCAAACATAATATTAACTAATTTTAACAATATGAATAATGGAGATGTCAATTATGAACTTTATTATATAGAGGAAAAGAAAGTTAATTATTTTAAAGGGTCAACATCTGAATTAATGAAACTGAAAGCACTTAAATTTACAACTGAAAAAAATGCACAAGCATATTTGAGTTCTATATCGAAACAAAAATAATAATTTAAAGTCATATAATTTTCTTGAAACTTTTTCAAAAAAATTGAAACAAATCGTTTAATATTTGTTTTTACAAATTTTATTTTACCTTTTTTTTAAAATGGACGATGATAAAATTAATTAAGGCAACTCGAATTAGAGAAAATAATGTTTTTTTAAAATAAGTTAAGTGAAAATGAAATTTTAAATTACTTTTAACAAAAATATCAAATTATATTTCAATGAAAAATATTAAACAAATTTTTATCATTTTTTTTAGTTTTAAAATTCTTATTTTATTAATTGGATTTTTATACCACAACCTACCATTACAACTGCTTCACTTTGAACACCTTGCAACCGAAGATGTTCAATTTAATGACATTTATTATGCAACTAAACAATATAAAAATTCTGAATTCAAAAGTAAAGAGGTTGTATTAATTAATACAGGGAGTTTAGCAAATGATGATTTATTTCGCAAAAATTTAGCAGAATTAATTGATAAAGTAGCATTAAATAAACCTAAAGTAATTGGCTTAGATGTTTATTTCCCAAGACCAAAAAACCCTGTAAATGACAGCCTATTAAAAGATGCCATTATCAGAAATAATATTGTTACAGTAATTGATGCTAAGAAAAACCAGAAAAGCATTTTTCTTTCTGACAAAAAAGGACTAATAAACTTACCTGCTAAAAATAATGAAACAGTCCGTGAATATTACAATTACAAAATAATCAATAACGATACTATACCCTCATTTGCGGCCGTACTGAGTAATACAATATCAAAAGATACTTTAAGTTATTTAAAATATAGCACTGAAAAAACAGGGTATTATAATATTTTAAATAAAAATGAAAAAATTAATCCTGTAAATTTCCCAGCTATTGAAGCTAGTGATTTTTTTAACGAAAGTCATCAAAATAAACTAAATCAGATTATAAAAAATAAAATTGTAATTATAGGGCATTTGGGAAGTGGAAATATGCACAATCCATTCGATACTGAAGATAAATTTAGAGTGCCGACTGATAAATCATTATTTAATAGAAATCTCACAATGCCTGGAAGTGTTATTCATGCGAATGCCGTTCAAATGATGCTCAATAAAGAAAAAATTATTACAATTGAGGGATGGTCTTATGAAATAATTACCTCTATTATATTGCTTATTTATTTATTTTTATTTAACTATATACATCATAAATATCATTTGAGTAAGTTAATTAATGTTATACTAATTTTGGCTTCTACCTTCCCAATAGTTTATATTTGCTGCGTTTATTTAATGGATATGGGTATCTATTATAAAGTTGGTGGTCTTTTTGGTCTTATAATATTTTTAGAGGAATTCATTGAGATTTACGAAGGGTTTGTGAATAAATTTAATAAAAAGAATAATGAAAATGAAAATTAATAACCTAATTATTACATTAACACTTTTAATAAGTTATAATGTTATTAGCCAAGAAAAAATATCAATTGTGGTATTAAAAGGCTATGCTATTTTACAAAAGAGCACATCAGAGAGTATAAAAATTAACAGGGGGCAAAAAATGACTTTCCCAGAAAATTCATTAGTTGTTATGAATAAAAATTCTTCTGCAATTTTATACAATTCAACTGCAAAAATAGAATTAGGAACTGCCACTGAAAAGAAATTTAGCTATACAGAAATCAATAAACTATTAAAAAAGAATAAACCAACTACTTTAACTAAAAATTTTATTGCGTATTTAGATAAAATGTATACTGATTTAGAAGCGCAAAATAATTCTTATGGCGTTTCAATTGGAGGAGTATCCAGAGGAGGTGTTGAAGATGAAAATTCAGCTTACTCCCCCATTGACGAAACTATAATTTTATCCGATTCTCTGGTGCTTTCATTTGGAAGTAAAGAAACAAAATTAACCTCCAATATTATTGTAACGAATTCGACAAACAATGAAGTTGTTTACAATGATAAACCAACAAATAATTGGATAAAGTTAAATAGCTTAAAACCAGGTGATTATACTTGGAATTATAAAATTGAATCGGATGAGAAAAATATCACATTCTCAAATACTTTTATTATCCCATCAAGTATTGAAAAAGAAGTTAAACTAAAAGAAATTGCTAATTTTAAAATCAATCTTAATGATTGTGCAACTTCTGAAACTTGCTTAAGCGATGAAACTAAAGAACTTTTATTGAATGATTTTTTAGAAAAGAATAAATATTATTTAAAAAAATAAAATATGAAACTTTATTTAGTAATATTTAGTTCACTTTTTTTTGCAACTACAAACTATTCACAAACAAAGTTTTTTGAAATGAAAAACCAATATGATGCTCATGTAAAAGAAAAACAAATGGACAGTGCTTTGGTTGTTGCTAAAAGAATGAATAAGTGGGCATTTAAAATTGAAAAAGATACTAGTTTACAATATGCAGTAAGCTTCAGGTATATTGGAAATGCTTATTCTTCTCTGAAACTTCAAGATTCTGCTATTTTTTATTATAACCTTTCATTACAGAAATTAGAAACTCAAAATAGAAAATACCACCTTGAGTATGCTTCAAGCTTACATAACATAGGTGTACTTTATAAACAAATGGGCAATTATAAAGATGCCGAAACACCTTTAAAACAATCACTTGAAATTAGAAGAAAACTATTAGGACTTAAAAATCTTGATTATTTATCAAGTCTAAATGAATTAGCTAATTTATATACATATATGGGTGACTATGATGTTGCCGAGGCATTTTTAAAACAATGTATTGAAATTAGAAAAATGAATTTCGGAGAAAAAAATACTGATTATGCTACGAGTTTAAATGATTTAGCTTATTTATATAAAGAAAGAAAAGATTTTAAACTTGCAGAACCCATTTATAAGCAAACTATAGAAATTAGAAAAAAAATACTAGGAACAGAAAATTTAGATTATGCATTAAGCATAAATGATTTAGCTACTCTTTATAGAGAAGTGGGAAATTATACAGCAGCTGAACCCTTATATAAGGAGTCTCTTGAAATAAAAAGAAAAATATCTGGGGAAGAATCACTTGATTATGCATCTAGTTTAATATCACTTGGAATACTTTATAGGTTAGTCGATAATTATTCAAAAGCAGAGACCTATTTAAAAAATTCGTTAGAAATAAGAAAAAAAATTTTAGGAGATAATCATCCTGATTATGCTTCCTGTTTATTAAATCTTGCTCAAGTATATATTGGAAATAGTAATTTTGAAAGTGCAGAACCATTATTAAAAAAAACTTTAGAAATATATAAATTAAAATTAGGGGAAGACCATCCTAAATATGCTTCTGCTTTAAATATATCGGGAATTATTTTTCAAAGAATGGGGAACTATTATTATGCAGAATTGACTTTTAAAAAATATTTAGAATTAATTAAAAAAAACAAAGGAGATTCGAGCATCGAATATTCTAAAGGATTAAATAATATTTCTATTGTTTATAAAGATTTCAAAAAATTTGATTTAGCGTTAGATGCATTAAAGAAATCGATTGAAATAAAAAAAGTAGAAATGGGTGAAGAAAGTATAGAATATTCTAAATCAATAAACAATTTAGGAATCTTATATTACTATATTGGAGACTACAGCTCTGCAGAAGCACTGATAAAAAAAACAATAGAATTAAGGAAAAAAATTTTAGGAGAGAATAACCTCTTATTTGCTTCTTCATTAAGTTCATTAGCAAGTTTGTATAAAAAAATGGGCAACTATAATGCTGCAGAACCACTATTTAATAAATCGCTTGTTATAAAGAAAAATAAATTAGGGACAGGGAACATTAACTATATTTCTTCTTTGAATAATCTCGCAGATTTATATTTTAAAACCAATCGATATAAAGAAGCTAATACAATTTATCAAAATAATTTTGAAATAATAAAAAATGAAATTGTATCTAATTTTGAATGGTTAACAGATGACGAAAAGGATGCTTATTGGAGGAAATACAACTCTTTCTTTGAAACTATTAATGAATTTTGTAGTTTATCAAACAATGAAAACAGAAACATTAGTCAACTAAACTATAATGCTGCTTTATTTACAAAAAGTAAATTATTAGAAACTAAAATTAGTGAAGAAAATTTTTATGATCAAATAGCATCAACTAGAGAAAGATTGTCTATTTTAAGAAAAAAACTAGCTAAAATGAATGAAGATTCAAATGGTGATGAATATAAAAAAATAGAATCGGAAGCAAATGAATTGAATGGAAAACTAAAACAATCTTGGCCTGAATTTGCTCAAGAAATTAATAATTTATCAATTACTTGGGATCAGGTGCAAAATAATTTAACTAAAGATGAAGTAGCAATAGAATTTGTTAGATATAAAGAAGAAAAAGATTCTTTGTATCATTATAATGCCTTAATAATTAGAAAATCAGATGTAAATCCTATACTAGTAAAATTGTGTAACGAAAAACAATTAATGGGAATTAATCCCAAAGAAGGATTTAGCTCTTTCTATCCATTGATATGGGCGCCATTGGAAGAATATCTTAATAATATAAATACCATTTATTATAGTCCAGTAGGTACACTTAACACAATTCCTTTTAACGCTTTATATTCAAAAAAATCCAATGAATTTTTAATGAATAAATACACCTTACATCAACTAACATCCACTAGGTATTTAGCCATGGGACTAAAAGATAAGGCTATAGAAAAAATTGAAAAGTCTATAACTTTGGTTGGTGGAGTGAATTATGATTATTTGCCCGGTGATAATATAGAAATAAATAAAAGTTCGGATTTTGCCCTAAGAGGTTCTAATTCAACAGGTGCATTTGAATTTCTAAAAGGAACTAAACTGGAAGCTGAAACAATTAATAAATCCTTAAAATTGAATGGTTGGGAAACGTCATTACTCGAACAGAATGAAGCAACAGAGGAAAACATTGAAAAATTAGAAAATCAAAATGCAAAAGGGGTTTTGCATATAGCTACTCATGGTTTTGCGTTTGAGGATACAACAGGAAATTCTGTATCTACTGACGGCAATAGTATTAGATATAAATTTTCAAATAATCCAAACCCTATGAAACGTTGTGGTCTCATTTTAGTTGGGGGAAATTGGGCTTGGATAGGAAGTGATGAATTAACTAAGCGCAATCCCGATGCAGAAGATGGGATTCTGACTGCTGCACAGGTTGCACTTCTAAATCTTAAAAAAACGAAACTAGTAGTGCTGTCTGCATGTGAAACTGGTCTTGGTAAAATAGAGGGTGGCGAAGGTGTATTTGGTCTTAAAAGAGCATTTAAGTTGGCTGGAGTAGAACAAATAATTGTTAGTTTATGGGAAGTGCCTGATCAAGAAACTATGCAGTTAATGACACTTTTTTATGAAGACCTTTCCAAAACTCAAAATGCTATTGTTTCTTTTGAAAAAGCTCAAAAAGAAATGTGTAAAAAATACCCATCTCAACCAGATTTATGGGCGGGGTTTGTTTTAGTGAGATAAATTTAAAATACTACTATGATTATAAAAATGATTACTTATTTGTTGATTTTATTTGGTGTAGTTGGTTTTTTTTTACAATCCGATAATTTAGTCCCTACCACTCAAAATGCAAATGTTATTTATGTCTTAGCTTTGGATATAGTTTCTTTGCCATGTTGGGAGAAACTTTTGTCAAATAATTATTGGTTTAGGATGGTTTGTGGTAAGTAAAATAAGTGAAATTAAATTTATAATTAAACATGAAAAATACTTTAATAATTATATTAATGCTGTTTTATTATAATGGTTTTTGTCAAAAAAATAACCTAGATAGCATTAATTTAATTTTGCCTAAAGGCATTAATGCAGATACGGAAATTTCTGAGATAAGCATGGATAAAAAATTATCTAGAATTTATTTAAAGGTAAATAATTATTCTGTAGTATATGATTTATCAACAGGGAAAGAACTTTCAAATAGAGATACGATAATTAAAAAAAAAATAAAAGCAAAGAAATTATCATTAAATCTTATTAGACCATCAAATGAAAAATATAAATTAACTGAAAATGTATTATTAGCAGAAGATTTTTCAATTAAAAAAGATTCCGTCGAAATTTGCAAAGAATTTTCTTTAATAAGGTATAATAATAATATATTTTTAAAAAATAATAATGGAGTAATTTTATCAACTCTTACCCTTAAAGGATTAGGCAACTTTGATCTCTATTGTTGTTCATATTATAAGCTAAAGCATTTTTATTTTATTAATGTATGGAGTTTTGGAACCATTCAAAACTCCGTAATTTGTATTGACTCAAAAAAACATCGTATGATTGAATTAACAGGATTGCTACTTGAAACAACTTCAATAGATAATAGCGAAAATGATTTTTCATGGTTGATAACAAAAGATGTACAGGATTTTACAGAGCATGGGGGTAACAGTATTATGAATTTTAATAGTATAAATCCACTATTAATTAACTCAAAGATTAAATCTTGTTATAATCCAAATTATTGGAATGAAGATGAGTTATTTTTATTTTACTCATCAGATTATTTAAATATAATTTTACCAACATTTGTAGATAAAAATAATGTTAAGATAAATGTTGTAAATCTTAATAATGAAATAGTATTTAGTTCTATTTTCACCTTGACAGAGTTCAAAAGAATAAATGAAATAAACATAAATAAAGACCAAACTTTATGTGCTATTTCTATTGGAAATGGAATTGAGTCTTTAATTAGAACCTATAAGATTTTCGAAAAAAAAATTTCAAAAATAAATCAATTTAATGTTTTTGAATTTACAAAAACACAATGGATATCATTAAATAACTTAGTTGTTTTTGATGTTTATGAATATTCAAATATGAACGAAAGTGATTTTTATATTATTTATGATTGTGAAAAAATAAAAAAATATAGAGTTTCGAATAAAAAAGGCATTAAAGGTTATGGTATTTATAACAATGAAAATATATTTATCGCATCTAATAGTAATATTATAAAATATAATTTTGTAAGTAATTCCTCTGAAGTAATCTTGGAAAGTAAGATTTTGAAAGGAATTAAAGATTTTATATTTAATAG
>JBILGQ010000040.1:0-7523 GCA_044350955.1 Candidatus Marinamargulisbacteria bacterium
TACAAGAATTTTCAAATTTATTTAATACTGAAAATGAAGAGGTAGTTATAGAAGCGATGCAAGATGACACTATTAATCCTTTTAAAAACGGAAAACTTAGAAACCATATTTGTGAAACAAATTAAAAGCCAACAGTTTAAAATAAACCACATAATGCATCATGCTTAAAAAGCTTTTATATTTATATAATAATCTAAACATTAAATACAATTTACTTTCTTTACTGAACGTTCTACTAGGATTTAGCTTATTTCTTCTCATTGCTAAAGAATATGGGGCTAATAAAGAAACTGATGTCTATTTTTCAATCATGGTTATATCCGTTTATTTTGGCTATTTTTTCTCAATTTTTTATGAAGCCCTCTCACCCTATTATGCCGAGTTTAGAGAACAATCACAAGAAATACTAATGCCTTTTATTTCTTCACTCAAAGTCTTAATATTAATTGTAATATCCATCATTATTTTTATTTTTATACTGTTATCACAATTAAATCACCATTTTCAATTAATAGAATACACAGTATTTGTAAACTATGGCGTAATCATAGTGATAATTATTATTTCAACGCACCTTACAACTCTTAACAAGATTATACTAAATTTAGAGCATCAATATTCTTTAAATTATATCTCCGATATTGTACCTAACATTACTCAAATCATAAGTTTACTTATATTTAAAAGTTATTTAGGGATACAGCCTTTACTTTATGCCGTAATAATTGGCCAATTAATTATACTGATAATTCAAGAATATGTTCTTTTTAAGAATTTAAACATCCGGTATAAACTTAAGTTCGAAACCAAACTACTCCTCCCTGTAATAAAAAATGGGTTTTTTCTAAAAAGCGGCTCTTTTTTATATGGTCTAAAAGATATTTTAATAATGAACTGTCTCAACAGCATCAGCTCAGGAACCTACTCTATTTATTCTTATGCTTCAAAATTTTCATCTGCAGTTTTTTTAATAACCAATGCACCACTGGTCCAAATTTTTGCGGCCAATTCACAAAAATTTGTTGCAAAAAAACAATACCACAACATAATAAAAAGCATTAAATCAATACTCCCAAAAACAGTTACGATGTTTATAGCATCTAGTATTATTGTGTATTATTTACTCCCTTTTATTATTGTTTTCATCAATAAAGAAAGTTTGCTAAAAGGATTAAACCCATTAAAAGCCATTTTTATTTATTTAACTTTATATAATTTTGTTATTGTACTTAGCTCTATGTTTAATCGAAGCTTAAATGCTTTTAAAGATTTCTTATTCTGCGCTTTTGAAAACTTTATTTTCATTTCAGTATTCTACCTAAATATTCTAATAATCAATCTGTTTAAATTACCTTATTACTGGATATTCATAGCACTTATTTTTGCAGAATTTTTTAATTCTGGCTTAGGTTTTCTAAGGTGCAACTATTTAATCAAAAAACACTCAGAAAGCTACATAAACTAGACATTCATTTATAAATATCGTAGCATTTGCACATGATATCAAAAAAAATGAACCATCAAAATTTATGTTAGACAAAAACATGCAAAATAACAACCCAGATGAAATAGATTTGATAATTTTGATAAAAACCATCTGGAAATACAAAATCTTATATTTCGCCATTATAATAATATGCATAGCTCTGTTTACAACCTATAGTTTTCAACAGCCAAGCATGTATCAATCTACTGCAACTCTTTTAATTATTTCTCAAGAAAGTGACCCATTAAGCAAATATACCTCTATGCTTGGCATTGATTCTCCAAAAAACATCGATAACGTTCTTTTAACCATATTAAATTCCCAAACCCTACAAAACAACGTTGCAGAAGCATTAATCCCATTATTTAAATCAAAAATTGCAATTAAAATCAACGAAAATAAACTATACAATAAACTTGAATACAAAAAAGTTTTCGTCATAGAAACATTACAACTAAAGAAAAATTTTAACATTATTGCAGATACAAGCAATGCACTCAAGCTAAGCTATCATCATCCAGACCCCCAAACAGCTATGATAATATTAAATGAATACATCCAGCAATTAAACACCATGCTTTATTCACTTGAACTATCACATTCCAAAGAATTTTATAAAGTTATTGATGCCCCTAATCTTCCTATAATAGAAATGAACAAAAACCTACTAAAAAATATCCTACTATCTGGCATTTTTGGTTTTGCCTTAAGCTCTCTAATACTTATCATAAAACTTAGAAATAAAATTTAAGACAATTATTACTTCATACAAATAATGACATTCAAAATTGGATTTAGCTCTGAAAAAACACTTTTAAATCTAATCCTATTATCAAAATTTCTTTACATTTTTATTGCTGAATACATATATACACAATTTAGTTTATTAGGAGATACAGCTTACTATTTAAGCTCTACTTCAATTCAAGAATTCAAATCTAGCACAAGCTTTATGAGAAATTTGGGTTTTTTTTCCGGCATGCTTCCTGCTCCATTTTATCATATCCCTTTATTATTATTGTCCTATTATGGAATACGATATCTACTCAAAACTTTATCAAAATATCACTTATGCAATTCAAAAAGTGACCGCTTCTATTTTTATATTTTTACATGTTCCTTATCTACAGGAATCTGGAGCTCTATTCATTCAAAAGAAGCCGTGGGCACATTTTTCATGTCAATTATTATAGCTTTTATCATAAAAGTTAAACTAGAAAAAAAAATCGTTACAAACCCTATTGAAACCATTGCTTTACTATTATGTTTTACATTTAAGCCCCATTATCTAATAGCTATAATTAGCATTTATATTTTCTTAATAATAATAAGAATATTAAAGCCAAAAGGAGGGGGGCAATTATCCTTAATCATACTAATAGCTGCTATTCAAATTAAAATCCTACTATTTTTTAAAAAAATAATTTATTTGTACTCCATTAATATTTACAATCATTTCTCTCCAGAAGAAATAAATTCTACAAGAAAAAACATTTTTTTTAACGAAAATGATTTTTTCATCCATGCACCTTATGGCATGTACATTGGCTTTATAGGTCCAACTTTTTCAGAGGCATACAATCGTATAATCAAATTAATTTTTTTTATAGAAAGTCATCTGCTCTTATTCATTATAATTCTTTACATACTAAAATCTCTTAAAAACTTAATGACATTCAAATTAAACATAATGGCATTTAGCTTATTAATACTTTCTCTATTTTGGATTCTTTTTGCACACTACCCATTTGGAGTATTCAATCCAGGAACAGCAATAAGATACCGAAGCAATTTTATGCCCTTCATCATTGGAATGCTTCTATTAGCTACAAATTATAAAAAACAAGAAAACCTAGTTAAAAATTAAAAATATATGTCTAAAAAAGAAATCTTCATTTATATTCCCAACTTAAATATAGGCGGCGCTGAAACCTTTGTCATTCATTTAATCAACCATTTATCTCCAGACATTCATGTGCATTTATTACTAGACGAAGAAAAAGGCAGAATTGGAGCAATAAAGCGGCAAAATTTTAGCATGACACCATTGCCTTCTGGGATAATATCAAAAATACGCAAATTAAATAAATTATTAAAATCTAAGCAACAAGCTACATTATTTAGTCTTCTTGCTAAAACAAACATATTTTGTTGTATTTATAAACTATTATTTAATCGACACTTATATCTCATTTGCTCTGAAAGAACTTCTCCTGAATATTATAAGTTTTTTTCTAAAGAAAAGAAAATTTATATATTATATTTAAAATTACTTCCTCTGCTTTACAAATATTCCGCTTCAGTACTTCATGTACAAACTAAAGAAAATATTCAGCAATGGATAACACTAGGAGCTCCTAAGCATAAAATAAAACAAATATATAACATCGTAAACGCCCCTTCTGAAATTAAGCTAAAAGAAAAAACAAAAAAAACTCTAACTATTTTAAGCGTCGGACGTACTGTTAAAGTAAAAAATTATGACATGATTATTACTACTGCCAAATTATTAGATGATGCAGAACTAAACTATACATGGAACATCTTAGGAGGTGGGGAATTATTAGAAACTCTTAAAGAAAAAACAAAACAACAAGGCCTTAAAAACTTGCATTTTCTTGGATCTATAACAAACCCCGAGCATTATTATAAACACTGTGACATCCTTTGTTTAACATCCTATATAGAAGGATTTCCGAATGTCATCTTAGAAGCATTAAGCTACGGGATCCCTGTTATTAGCACAAACTATCCCTCAGGACCTAAAGAATTAATTAGTGAAGGCAATAATGGTTTTATCATTAAAATAAACGCGCATAAAGATTTAAAAAATCAAATCCTAGACTTAAATTTAGACAGAAAAAAACTATACGAAATGAGCCTAAATGCCAGACAAAGCATTAAACAATTTAGTGCAAAAATAATCATTCCACAATTCGAAAAGCTTTTACTTCAACAATAAATTCTTCCTAAATATTCATCCTTCATTATCACATTCATTCCTGTATAATTAAGCAAATGTGCGGAATATTAGGTATAATAGATCTTGAAAACAAAAACCAACTGTTAAATTTAGACTTTATTTCAAAACTACTACATCACAGAGGGCCAAACGCGTTTAATCATAGCAAATTTGAACATGTCAGTCTCTTTCATTACCGACTTGCGATACAAGCATTACAAGATGGCAAGCAACCAATGTGTTATAAAGATAATCAACTTTGCTACAACGGAGAACTTTATAATCATCTAGACTGCCGTAAAAAATTTAATCTTGCCTGCAATACTAAATCAGATACAGAAACCTTGATTCAACTTCTAACTAATAAAGGAATGCATGGTTTAAACGAAGTAGATGGCATGTTTGCTTTTGCTTTTTTAGATACACGATATAGAAAATTATTTTTAGTTCGAGATAGAGCCGGAAAAAAACCACTCTATTTATATAAAAAACAAAAAAAAATTATCTTCTCAAGCGAACTGAATGCACTACAACAGTTATCAAAAGATAGCATTAATATGGCACATATCAATTTATTTTTACAAAGAGGGTTTTTCATGATGGAAGAAACCCCTTACGAAAATACAATTGAATGCCCTGCAGGTTCCTACATAGAAATAGATATCGACACCTTAGACTACAGTATTTCACAATGGTGGACTATTCAAACATATTACAAAGAGAAATCCTCTCTTTCATTTAACGACAGCCTAAATTTAGTCGAAACAACATTAAGAAACAGCATTAAAAGACGACTTGAAACCTCTGATCTAGACGTGGGAATCTTTTTATCGGGAGGCATAGATAGTGGGATAATAACAGCTATTGCCAGTGAGTTTTCAGGTAACCCTTTAAAAACCATTACGATGAAATTTGAAAAAGAATACGATGAATCAACACTAGCTAAATTAGTTTCCAATAAATACCAAACCCATCATATTGAATGCGACATTAACTTCAACAACATCCCTGATCTAGTAGAAAAAATTATCCCCTTATATGGTGAACCCTATATCGATGCCTCAGCCATCCCAAGCTACTTAGTTGCTCAAGAGGCAAAAAAACATCTCACTGTCTGTTTAAACGGAGATGGTGCTGATGAATTATTTTTTGGTTATCGCCGCTATGTACCCTGCCAATATATGGATCTGCTAAAAGAGAATTCAAAAGCATATTCAACTGTTATGTCGATGTTAAATTCACTACTCCCTAACTCTAGTAATAGACTGTCCAAGTACAATTATTTTAAAAGACTTATAAAAATTCTAAGCAAAACTACGATAACAGAACGCTATATTAGCTTAACAACAGATTTTTTTGACAATAAAATCCTAAAAAATTTACAAGAAGATAATAAACTAAACCAGTACCTATTGTCATTATCTGATTTTAATGGATTATCAAAAGTAATTATCTCTGATTTTGAGTGCCTCTTGTTCTCTAATTTATTACCAAAAATGGACATAGCAACAATGGCACATAGCCTAGAAGTAAGAAGCCCCTTTTTATCTAAAGACCTATTAGAAACGATTCCTCAAATGAGCCATACTCATAAACTAGCTGGAACTTCTACTAAATTAATACTTCGCGAACTGGCGAAAAAATATCTTCCTTCCGAATTAGCAACACAACCTAAAAGAGGATTCGAAATTCCTCTAAAAAATTGGATTTTTGGACCTTTAAAGGAATTAACTCATGACCTATTAACTACAACATCTTTTTCATCAGAATTTATAGAAAAATCATATATTTCTAATTTAATAACGAATAAGCATGTCGTATCACAGGAACAAGCCGCAAAACAAATTTGGATGCTTATCTGTTTAGAATTATTCTATAAAAAATATAAATCTCTTTAGCGCTGATTTTTATGTTGGACTGTTTTGCGACAGTCTCCATTCATTATATACACTAACAAAAATTTACTATAAAATACTAACCTAAAATTAAGTTTAGATTTATTCTTCATAAAGAATATTTTCATAAAGAATAAAATTAATACAGGAGTAACAAATGACAAAATCAGCAGTACTTGGCTACCCTAGAATTGGCGCGATGCGAGAATTAAAAAAATCTTTAGAAGCTTTCTGGAAAGGCGCTATTACGAAAGAAGAATTAGACAAACAAGCTCAAACCATTCGTTTAAATAACTGGAATAAAATGAAAGAGGCTAACATCGATTTTATTCCGTCAAACGATTTTTCGTATTATGATCAGATATTAGATTTAAGCTGCTTATTAGGAAATATTCCTGCGCGTTACAATTTTTCAGGCGAAAGCATAGACAGTAACACCTATTTTTTAATGGCACGCGGAAAATCGTTAAATGCATCTATTGCCAATCAAGCTGCACAGGAAATGACCAAATGGTTTGATACAAACTATCATTACATGGTGCCAGAATTTTCTGAAAACACCAATTTTTCAATTAAATCATCTAAAATTTTTGACGACTATAACGAAGCAAAAGCATTAGGCATACAAACAAGACCTGTACTCGTAGGTCCTGTTACGTATTTAAGTATAGGCAAAGACTATTCAACAGTGAAAAACTTTAATAAATTCTCGCTTCTAGACAATTTATTAAAAACCTACAAGGATATTCTGACTAAACTGTCTAAATCAGGTGCTGAATGGGTACAAATTGACGAACCTATCGCCTCTCTTGAATTAAATAACGAACAAAAAAATGCTTTAAAACAGGCGTATAATTATTTTTCTCAAGAAGTTCCTCAAATCAAAATTATGTTTACGACTTATTTTGATGCCATGAAAGAAAACAGCGATTTAATCGCCAATTTACCTGTATCAGGACTTCATATCGACGCTACGAAATCGAACGAATCAGAACTAGTCCGTATCGCCAAAATTCTTCCTAAAGATACACTGCTTTCTGTAGGAATCGTAAATGGAAGAAATATTTGGATAAATAACTATGAAACAAGCTTAAATACAATTCAAAAAGCAAAAGACATTGTTGGTGAAGACAGGCTGATTATCGCTTCATCCTGTTCATTACTTCATAGCCCAGTCTCG
>JBILGQ010000041.1:0-7420 GCA_044350955.1 Candidatus Marinamargulisbacteria bacterium
TAGTAGATATGCTGCATTTCTGGGTCAGTATGTGCACTATTGCTGATATGGATGCCAATGAAGTAATGGAATTGTATGCTAAAAAAAATCAATTAAATTTTAAACGCCAAGATGAAGGATATAAAGAAGGTACATACGACAAAATGAAAGGTGGAGTAGAAGACAATGTTGTTCATGTATTAGGCAAACAAGCATGACACAGGTATTAAATGGCACCCTTGTTAAAGATGTATTACTAAAAAATGTTCAGGCTGAAATTGAAAATTTAAAAAAGCAAACAGGAAAAAATCCTGGTTTAGCTGTAATTTTGGTCGGAGATAATGCTGCTTCTAAAGTATATGTAGGGCATAAAAAGAAAACCTGCGAAAGCATTGGAATTACTTCTTTTGAGTATCTATTAAACTCTGAAACGAGCGAATCAGAGTTAATTGCTGTTATTCATCAATTAAATAACGATAAAACCGTTCATGGTATTTTATTACAACTGCCACTACCAAAGCATCTAGACAGCGAAAAAATGCTTCAACTGATTTCTCCTGAAAAAGATGTCGATGGCTTTCACCCCATTAATGTTGGCAAATTATTAATAGGCTTAGATACCTTCAAATCATGCACCCCATACGGAGTTTGTGAATTACTCAAGTACTACAATATCGATACCGCCGGCAAACATGTCGTAATCATTGGCCGCAGTAATATTGTAGGTAAGCCCTTAGCGGCAATGCTAATGCAAAAATCAACTCCTGGTAATGCAACCGTAACAGTCTGTCATTCCCAAACACCAAACATTGCAGAAATCACTAAACAAGCCGATATATTAATAGCTGCGATTGGTGTGCCTAATTATGTAAAAAGAGACATGATCAAAAGCGAAGCGATCGTCATTGATGTTGGAATGAATAGAATCGTTGATAACGAGAACCCAACTAAGTCGCGTTTAGTAGGGGACGTTGATTATAACGATGTTTTTGATAAATGCGCAGCTATTACGCCTGTTCCAGGTGGAATAGGCCCTTTAACAATAACAATGCTTATGAAAAACACACTTCAATCATTTAAGAATAATTTAAAAATTACTTAGATATTGAGTTTTTATGAGGTAAATCACGCAAAATACTTGCTTTTTTAATTACAACATCAAACTCCGGAACATTGTGAAGTGGCAAATTGCGTTTATATAAATCAGAATATATCGAAATACGTTTTGTGCGTACTTTTTTAATTTTATCTACAACTTCCATTCCAGAAATAACCTCGCCAAAAACGGTGAAACCACGACCGCTTTTTGTTGTATAATCTAAATCAGTATTATCAACTACATTAATAAAAAATTGTGATGCAGCTGAATCTTTATCTGTTGTCAATGCCATGGCTACAGTACCACGTTTATTCAGCAATGTATTACGCGCTTCAGAACGAATAGGATTACGTGATGCTTTAGGTTTAAATCCTGGGGTAAATCCTCCAGCTTGTATAATAAAACCATCAACGACTTTATGAAATAAAACAGTATCGTAAAAACCATCACGAACATAGCTTAAAAAATTTTCAGTTGTTAACGGTGATTCATCTACATACAACCTAATGGTAATAGGTCCGTAATTCGTATCTAATAAAACTAAGGGCCGTTGGCTTAAAGGCGTTTGTGCAAAGCTGCTTGATACTAAAACTGCACATAAACAAGATATTAGCAGCTTTAACATAAAACTCTTATTGATAGACACTCAAACGTTTTAACTCAAGCGACTTTTGAATAATTCCTAAAAATTCAGACGCGTCGAGGCTTGCTCCTCCTACTAAAGCTCCGTCAATATCTGGTTTTTCTAATAAAGAGTCAATATTCTCAGCTTTGACTGAACCCCCGTATAAGATACAGATATTATTAGCCACAGATGCGCCATAATTTTCTAGAATAAAATGTCGAATAAATGCATGAACTTCATTGGCTTGTTCCGGGCTAGCTACTTTACCAGTTCCAATTGCCCAAACAGGTTCATAGGCAATAATAAAGTTATCTGGTACTACAGCAATATCTCTTAACCCTTCTTTTAATTGAGTTTCAATAACCAATAAAGTCTGTCCGTCTTCACGCTGAGCTAAACTTTCGCCCACACAATAAATAGGAATAATTGAATTCTCTAAACAAAGCGCTAATTTTTTATTCAGTAAATGATTGTGCTCATTATGTTCTTTACGACGCTCAGAATGCCCAATAATACAATGTGTGCACCCACAACTTTTAAGCATAGCAATACTAATATCTCCAGTATAAGCACCTTGTAAATGCTGTGACACAGTTTGTGCAGACAAATAAACAGGCGATAATTTTAGTCTTTCTTTTACCAGAGCTAAGCTTGTAAAAGCTGCTGCAATAACAATATCTACTTTATTAGTTAATTTAGGAAGCTTCATTAAAAACTCATCTAAAAACAAAGCTGTTTCATCAAGTGTTTTATGCATTTTCCAGTTACCTGCTATAATAATTTTTCGCATTCTTGCTCCTTCCTATATAGATTAAATAATAGATAACAGTATTAACATGCTAAGTATCATTATTGATTTCATTAAAATATTGGCGCTAGGGCTTAATATATCTTTAAAAGTAGATGTAATAGCATCACTGGCCTGTATGGCTTTGTAATTAGGTGAATCTACCCCCCCACAATGACCATCTTCTACGTAATGCTTAGCATTGCGCACTACATCACCTGTTACTGCCCAATAAAAATTTAACCCGATACTAGATATTAAATAACCAAGAGCCAAAGCAACAACGGCATAAATATTAAAGAAATAGGCTAAAATAATAGGGGAGAGAGTAATTAAAAGACCTGGAATTATCAAGGCATCCATACTTTTTCTTGCAGTAAAATCTGATGCCTTAATAACATCGGGCATGGCTTTACCTTGCAACAAATAAGGTATTTGTTGAAATTGTCGTTTAATTTCTTCTTTAATATAAATCGCTAAGTAGCTTAGTTTTCCAAGCAAAATTCCAGCAATAATAAAGGGAAGTACTGAAGCAAAAAGAAATGCCACAAGCCATGACGGAGTAATTTTAAATAAGAAATCTATAGGAATATTACTAAAATAAGCCACCGACAAAAATAAGCTTAAGGTTGATAATATACTTGTACCTGCTGAAAATCCATTTCCTATGGCAATCGTACTATTACCTAGCTCTTCCATTTTCTTAGTATGAATTAAAATGGTTTTAGAAGAGGTCGATAAAGTAGCCACTTTATGGGTAGAACTTGCAAAAGGCCCAAATGCCGAAATAATAATAATAGTTGGTGTTACAGATAAGATGCCTAAACTTGATAAAGCAATGCCATAAAAACCTGCAAATGAATATGATAAAGCTACAATCGAAATCAACAATAGTAAATACAAAACATTGCTTTTTAAAGCTAATGCATAGCCCTTTAATACAATAATTGATGATCCATACTCGCTATACGACGCTAATTTTTTTGAAAGAGGATAATGACTTGATGTTAAAACTTCAGTGCCAAAACTAATTAAGCTCGCGCCAATTAAACCGACCATATAAGCCCAAAAAGGATAAAACCCATTTGTTCCTGTCCATAAAGATAAATCAACCAATTTAGGAAACAGATTACTTAAGCTGTAAGTTGCAAGACCACAAATTCCCATAGAAATATAAAGAGATTCTAACAAAATATTCGTATAATACGAGGCTTTTATTCTTAGCTTTACATACACATAACTAATTAGGGCTGCCAAAATACTAATGGCTAAAATTTGTAGCGGTAATTGATTAAATAACGATATTAAATAATCGTCACCTAAAGCCCTGTTTTCAAAAGATTCGGCAAACACGATTAAAGCAATAACACTCAGCACAAAAGAACTTAAAATATCTGAACAAAATCCGCTTAATTTGGCTATATAATCGCCTGATATTTCTAATACAACTGCTAAGTTCCTCTCGTCATCGGCCGGTAGATCTTTTTCTAAACTAGTTGAAAGCGATTTGCCAACATCGATCGCACCTTTAAATAAACCACTACCAATACGAATAAAAAAGCTAGAAAATACTAAGCCTAATCCGAACCCAAGTAAGGCAACAGTAGAAAAAAAATAATATACAAATAAAAAGCTTAATAAAATAATACTAAGTAAAATAAAAGCAGCTAAAGACACAATGTCAAATTGCTTACTTAAGCCGTCTTTTAAATATCCTTTTGATGACTCGATAACTATAGGAATAAATTTAGGCGCTATCCCTGCTGTAACAAATAAAGTCACACACATAGCAAAACCTGCAAAAAAAGAACTTAAAACTGGCACCCATAAAAATGCTTGTCCTGATTGTTTCATAAATATGAATAGAAATATCGATAAATATAGTAGTACCTGAAAAATAGACGAAAAGGCACGCATATTAAATGCTTTTATACCATCAACAACTAAAGATGAAATACGATGAGATTGATCTTTTTCTAATAAATACTTATTTACTTTATAAAGCATGACTAAGCCAATACTCAACATAGAAATTAATAAAAAAGTTAAAACTAAAAGTGTGCTATCCATTCTGTAATTTAACTAGACACAACTGATTTTGGTCAATAGCTACAATCAAATCGCAAGGGGTGCACGAAGTGGTTTTTCAATATAGGCCTGAACTGTATTTAGAAATAACTTATCATCGATACTTAAAACTAATGGTGGCATAATACCCTCTATAGTTAAATAATGTTCATAAAAAAAAGTTTTTATTTCTTTTAGATTTCTATTTTCATTAAGCTGTTTCAAACACTGGTATAGCAAGGTATATAATGACTTCTGCTTTTGCTTATATTCTGTACTTAAACGAATAACACTTACAAAAAACAAAGCCCATTGTAAATTGTTAAAATGATCGCGTATCGAAGAGAGATTTTCTGTAATACTAACATCGGTAATTGTATAAAACGATTTGCCTTTAAATAATTGTAAAGAGATCACGTTTAGTGGATTTAATTTACCACTTAATTTTGAACTAATTTTAGCTGCTGATTTTGCTATACACTGAATTTTACCTAAATCTTCACTAAATACTTCGATGAGTAAATCTTGTTCATCCATTACTTTTCGATGTAACACTATTGCTGAATTTACGTTTAATATCATGAATTAACAGATTATTTTTAAGACTAAAAGTGTAATAGAAAAATAAATCAGCTGCCCAACAATATCTAATGCCGTAGAAATAAATGGAGCTGAAGCAACAGCAGGATCTATATTAAATTTATTAAGTAATAGCGGTAGCGAAGTGCCGATGAAAGAAGCCACGACAATATTTGCAAACAAAGCCACTGAAACGATAAGTGAAAAAACAAAGAGATAGTCATTAAAAGAAATAGTGGTAATAAATAAAAATAACGCAATGACAATAGCAATACTCAAACCTACTAAAAGTTCACGAAATAATAATTTAAAACTATTTTTAAGTTTAACTGTACCTGTAGCCAATCCACGTACAATAATGGCAGAAGATTGGTTGCCAACATTGCCACCTAAGCCCATTAATAATGGCACGAAGCTTAAAGATAAAGTCAGAGAAAACAAATTATCTTTAAATAAAATTGAATATTCATTGATAATTTTTGAGGCAAGTAAGCCTCCTAAAATTGTAATAAGTAACCAGGGTGTACGTGAAAAAAATGGACGAAGAATACTGCCTGATAATAAGGATTCTTCACTTTCACTCACTGTACCCGATAATTTATAAACGTCCTCACTGGCTTCATCAACAAAAACATCCACAATATCGTCTATTGTAATAACACCTAGCAATCTTTCTTGCTCATCAGTAACTGGAAGCACCGCCATATTGTATTTTTGAAACAACAAAGCAACTTCTTCTTGGTCTGTATTATATTTTACTGAGATTAAATTTTCGTTTCGTAACTCCTTCACTTTTTGATTTGGTGAGGCCAAAATTAAATCACGCAATGTAATATAGCCTTTTAACTGATTGTTTGCGGCAACTATAAACACATAGAAAGACAGCTCAGAATCAGGAGTATCTTGCTTTTTAATCGTTTCAATCGATTCTTCTATAGTTAAATTTTCAGGAATAGAAATAAAATACGACGTCATTAAAGATCCGGCAGAGTCTTCAGCATAAGAAAGTAAGGACTTTAAATCTTCCTGATCTTTTTCAGGTAATGCGCTTATAATTTGTTCGGCATGATCTTCATTAGCTTCAAGTAATTCTTCTAACAAATCAGCTGCATCATCCGGATGCATTTCTTCGATAAATTTAGCGGCGGCTTTAACTTTTAGAGTTGAAAGCACTTCTATTTGTTGGTCTATTGTTAACTCTTCTAATACGTCTGAGGATAACTCGGGGCTGGCCTTTAAGAAAAAGGCTTGTCGTATTTCAGCCGGTAATTCTTGAATAGCTTCTGCTATATCCGCTTCATGATACTTTTTAAAAAACAAAAGTAACTGTTGTGAACTACCTGAATTAATCAAACGAGTTATTAACTTCCGAATTGTAGCGAGATTTTCTGACATTAACTTACCTTAGCAAACTCTAGTATCACAGTCAATTTTGTGATTAATTTTATGATTGTAGAGTTCTATTAACAAAAATACTTAACGATTAATAATAATTTATATATAATAGACGAATATCATATAAATTTAAGATATAAAAAGGAGAAAATACATGATAAAAAAAACTATAGTTAGTGTAATATTAGGAGTTTTGTTTGCAACTACAGCAGCAGCTGTTGATTTTGATACAGAGGTAACATTTGCTGGTTCAAATTACCAAAACGGTCCTACAGGCAGGATGTTTTATAATTTAGGTTCATTTGACTTAGCTTTCGGAACTAATCTAAAGTATGACAATGAAAAAACTGACATCAATTTAGAATTAGGTGTAAGAACAGAACTACCTCTTTTAGGTGAATCGGCTGTTCTTGTTAACTTCGACAAAAATAGTAATGACGATTATCAAGCAACTGAATTAACAGTAGCTAAAACATACCGCGTTGAAATTGCTAATGGTTTAGAACTAGGTGCAAGATTAACTCTTCTAAATATTGGATTAACAGACAACTATGTAACTGTTTTAGGTTCAATAGAGCCAGTAATAGCTTTAAATATCGACTTATTTTAATTTAGAATAACGCGTTATAAAAAAAGCCCTTTCAATTGAGAGGGCTTTTTTTTGTCTAAAATTCACAGCCATCCCAAATTCAAATAAATAATTTTTCTTAAGAGACCATTAAGTGCGCTTCGCCCCTTAATAACCCCAACTTCATTTTTTGCAATGTTCATACGCAATGCCAACATACAAGGTTATTTTCGTGTTTTTTATTTATTACGAGAAGGCTGTATATAAAATTATTTTAATTAATTGATAACGTAGTTCAATAATTTTCCTGGAACATAAATA
>JBILGQ010000042.1:0-7339 GCA_044350955.1 Candidatus Marinamargulisbacteria bacterium
ATCGTTGGCCTGGCTGTATTTTTCAACAACATACTGCAGTTTTTCGATTTCCGAAATTTCGTTTAAAAAATGCACTTTTAATTCGGCCCCTATTTCGATAGTTTCTTTTAAATGCCATTCTAGTAATAGCAAGGTGATATCATCGGCCTGTTCGCTTGAATTCGCAAATGCAAAAACTGATTCCACTAAAATATCTTTATAATTTTCTAAAGACTGCTCGTGATTATTTTTAAAGAGATCTGACAAGCGTTGCTCTGAATATAGTTCTTCATTTTCATTCATAGCCTCTGTGATACCGTCTGTATATAGCAATACAATGTCATTCTGTTTAAGTTGAAAGCGCTGTTCTTCGTAATAAAAACTAGCTTCGATTCCTAAAGCCATACCGCCTGTATACGGAAGTTCACTAATATCATAATTCGCATGCTTAATAAACGGAGCAGGATGACCGGCATTGCAATACGTCATAAGCCCTGATTCTAAATCAATCGCCGCTATGAACAAGGTTACAAACAAATTATTAGCATTCTGAGCACATAATTCTTGATTCACCTGAAACAATAGCTCGGAAGGATAAAGATAATGATTAGCCAAACTGCGAATAACAGTCATCGAAGCCGACATAAATAAAGCTGCCGAAACCCCTTTGCCAGATACATCTCCCATCACCACATACAAATGATCATTTTTAATAAACGCATCATAAAAATCGCCCCCAACTTCTTTCATGGTTTTCATATAAGCAACCAAAGAAACATTAGGATTTAAAGCCTGTAATTGATTCGGACTTAATAACATATCTTCTTGAATTTTTTTAGCTATAGATAATTCATTTTCTAGCTTACTTTTTTCTCCCAGCGTTTTTTCTAGATCGGCAATATAGCTGATTAAACTGTCTTCTAATTGCAAAAATGTTTTTGCCAGCTGACCAATTTCATCGTTTGATTTTTGAGAAATTGTTTCAACATCACTGCTTAAACTACTTTTATGATTAAAATGATGTTTAGCTAGTTCTTCAGAATAATGCGTTAATACCTGTAATGGCGACGACAGCTGCTTTACAAAAATCCTAATTACAAAAATACTACATACAAACAGCAACGCTAATAGAACCATTACCAGAGCAATAATTCGTTCGATACTATGTAGTATCGATGTCGTAGCCATACCCACATGAACATAGGCTAACTCGCCGTTTAACACAGGGGCCATCACATCAATATAACGTTCACCAGTTTCTTTAACTTTAACTTTGTTAAATACAATACCCTCATGTTTTTGTGCCCGTAATAATGTTTGAAAACGAACTAATTCTTCAGGAATATAGGGTGTAAATGTATGGGCTATCACTTCATTATTCGTATCGACTACAAGAATATAAGCGACATCCTCAATATGACTATATTCTGATAAACGTGACTGAATAGACGCGGCATCTTGATTCAATAAAATATCGACAGCAGAATCTGCAATGCTTTCGGCCAAAGCACGCCCTCTGTATTCGTACTGATCCATTATTTGGGTATAATAACTAACAGAAAACACCAGTGCTACAACGACAGAAAATACCACAAAAATGGCAGTAACCATTTGTAAAGTTTTAGTAAATAAAGCTGATTTTTTCATCATGTTCTAAATCCCCTTAATACTCAAGGGCCGCCACTGATTAGCGCTCACTGTTCTTAAATACACCGCTTGAGAAGCTTGATTCGCACGTTTATCAATCGTTAATGGTTTTTCAAGCCCAATATCATATACTCGATTTGAAGCCAATGTTGCAGCAAGATGATCGGCTGTAAAAGGAGCTTTTGATGCTTCTAAAATAGACACAAGTAATTTAGCTGCTAAAAAACTTTCAAAAGAAACCCTGCTTTTTTGAGACTTCGGAAAGCTACGTTGCATGAGAGTAGAGTATTGTTTAGCTGCAAATAAATTACTATTAAAATCTGGCACTACCTCTGAACTAACTAACTTCTCAGCATACTCACGATTCTTAGTATTTAAAAGTGATAATAACTCGTCAGAACCTACCGATGAAACCACTGCTAACGATGCCTTACACCCAACATTTTTTACAGCTGTAATAAAGTTGGCAGCTGCTTTTGCATTTGAAATAATAATAATGACATCTGGGTTCGATTTTTGAATATGCCTGGCTTGTTTATCCATGTTTGTAGTTGAGTTTATAATTGCGTAACTTGCCTCAGAGTGAATACCTAACTGAAACTGACGCAATTGAATTCGAACACCTTCAAATCCATTACGCCCATGCGCATCTTGTTGATAAAATACAGCTATTTTCTTATGTCCTTGGTTTACAAAATGCTCGACTAAATAGGCTGTTTCTTGCATTAAGGATGCTCGAAAATTAGTAGCATATGGCAAATACGGAAAATTACGTTGTGGTTCAGCGCCATTTTGAGCAAAAAATAAATGCAATTGTTTATCTTCAAATAATTTCAAAACAGGTAATGACCGGGCAACAGCATCGACTCCTAAATAAGCAAATAACAGATCTACATCATCAGATTTAACAAACTCTATAGTATTGTTTAAAGCTAAATTAACGTTTGAATTATCGTCTTTTACAATAAATTCTATACGTTGCCCTAAAACGCCGCCCTTATCGTTAATATGATTAAAATAAGCAGAGGCACCCTCTTTAATTTGCTTACCCTTTAACTGCGACGGCCCTGATAAATCGCCAGACATTCCTACTTTAATTGGGTTACCTGCGACAATAAACGTAGTGAAAAAGCCTCCTAATATGAAGGCTATAAAACCTCTTCGAATGAAGCAAAAAATACTCAAAGACATTGTATTTATGATATAGTAATATTAATTACCATGCAATCAATAGATATTCATGCTTTAATAGATAAAGACTTCTACGCAAATAAGGCAAAACAAGCAAGTTCTAGCACTAGTGATAGTGTATCTAGATCTGTTCCAAATACCTTTTTATCGTTACTTTCTACTCAATATAAAGCACTACTTATTAGTAATGGCGAACCCAATGATGAAAAAATGTTATATTGCTTACGTTTTTCACGCTCACATGTTTATTTTATACAAAGCAAACTAAAAAAACTAAAAGTTAGTCATTATGATTTTACTCAAAATTTTTTAACGATCAATAAACGCAAAGGATCTTTAGACGATTTTAAAAATCTGCAAAACACCTTAATAAAATTAGCCGAAATTTTAAGTCGCAAAAAAACATATGTACTAGCCAAATGCATAGAAACTACAACAGAACAGACTTTAAGTACCGAACAAAACGCAGTACTAGATTTATTTAAACAAAAACTATCAATAAAAGAGTCGGCCCTACAATTTATACATTCAATTTCAAAAGAATATTACGATAAATTAAGCAACACAATAAAAAAGTTTTCTACTTTATTAATTCAAAAAACAGTTCCTCAAGCACAAGCTACTAGCAAATTCGATCTGGGATGTTTTCAAAAATTAGCCGATGACTTACTAAGTCCCCTGCATAAAAAAATTGTTATTGCCAATTTATCAACTACAAATTCAAGCAATAGTTATTGCCTAGAAGTAACAAAAGAAACCCTTCTTCTTACAGAAAAAAACCCCCTTAATCAAAATAAAATTAATGTTTCTTTAAAAGACAACAGCATTACTATTAACGGAAAACTAAGTAACTCGGACAACAAAAATTGGATTTTAAATAAACTACGTACTATAGGAAATGATTGTAAACAACAACGAGCAAGCGTTTATTTCTCAGATATTTAATCGAAATACTTCCATGTTTTCATGCGTCTCTTTTTAGGGCAAGCTAGTTTGTCTCAACAAATAATTATCATCAATAAAAAAACAAAGGAAGCTTTAACATGTATAACGAAGATCAATTCGATAAAGAGCTAGATAGACTAGACCAGTTTATACAAAATTTAAGCCACCTTAAAACTGTGTTAAATCGCTTACTGATGTTTTCACATAAAGGCATTTGTGTCACAAACAAAAACCACGCTAAGCAGGGTGAATCGTATTATAATTTAACCTTAAAACAAAATTTAATTGAATTGAGCGAGCATTATTCGTCGCATATTACCAAAACCAGTTTAAATGTAGAACGTGGTGACCTTAAAAAAGATGATCAAAGTATAGCCCCTTTTTATTTAGTTGAGTTAAATACTAAAGTACAATCTATTATTGCAAATCTTATGGAAAGCAAAGCCGTATTATATCGTTATTAAGTCTATTATTCAGTACTGTATGAATCATTTTAATGCTCGCTCACCTATTTCTCAGCCTTATTCTTATCAACCCATTCACGATTCGTTACTAGCGAATCCTACTGCATTAAAATTATTTAAACGGTTTAGCCATTCATTCGACTTATTAAGTACAACTAGTACACTTTATAAGGATGCCATCCCCATAGATGTCGCACTTCATGTCTTAAGCAATATGATTTATATACAATCGCTATCTGATTACTCTTTGGCCTGGACTGCTTTTATACACAACCCTTTTACTCTTCAACATGCCCTTAATCCAAAAGTACAATTTTCTTTATTAGAAACCCTCTCATCGTTAAACAGTCATTTTGCAACTGTAACAGCTGTAGAAAATCGAAATCGTCGTTTAACTAGACACTTAGAGTCTTTTAAGAATCTTTTACTCGCCTACGATTTACGCTGCAAAGTTTTAGAGATCAAACAATCACAGGGCTTGCACTATGTAGCAACTAAAAATGAAGAAAAAAATCACCAAGCATTATTTTTAAATGTCGATGGCAGTATCAATTACTCTTGTATTTCTAATGCCATTATTGATTTGCAATGCCCCATTTCACTAGTAAAATTTAAACCTGGCGATTTTATGGCCATTCTATATCACTCAGAAAACTATCCTGCTTTAGCAAACTTATTTGAAAAAAATATCAAACATCATGTTCTAACTGTTGAAAGCGCTCAATCGGTACTTTCTGATACACTAAAACATCCTGTTACACATCATAAAGTTGACTCGTACATTACAATAGTCTTTGATTCAGACATCCCTGTAAGTTTACATCCCCCATATAATGAACTTAATTTATCTGAAAAAAATAATAAAAAATCCTTAAACTCAGACCTATTATCAGCAGATACTTCGATGCAATCATTGGTTGAAAGTATTAATTCCCAGATTTATTCGATACAAAATAAAGCTATTAATTTAAAAAAAAGCCTAAGACCATTTCAGAATCAAATTGAAGAACTATGCCAGTTTTTGTTTGATCGCTGTAAACAGAAAGTTCCTGTTGATTTAGCCTGCTCTTTTGATACTCAAGAACTTAATGAACACCTTAAATCTATGACTGATATTTTAATGTTTGTTGAACTTGTAAATCGAAAAAAGTTTTCACCCAAAGGACGCTATAATTTAAAGTTAATTCATCTGTTTAAGCATTTGCGTGTTCTTGAAGACAACAGCAGTATTGCCATTCAACAGCTTGATAATTTTTTACTAAACTGTAATTTCTTTGAACAAGAAAACCAGTTGCAATTATTATCGTCTCATATGTTGATGATTAAAAAAAATCATCCGGCTCTTAACGACATTTGTAATGAAATTTGTATTGCTTCTAAACGATTACTCCAAGAAATTTTAAACACCGAACAAGAATACTGCGAGCTTATGCAAGCCTTACTATTATTACAAAATAATAGCAAAGAATTTTTGTTATATAAAAATTTACAACTAGACTGTTACGAACAAATTCAGCAAATTCAAGATTATATTCACTGGCAAGCTCAAACTAATGAAAGAACAACTTAAGACAAAAACAAAAAACTATTGCAATCGTAAAATATAAAATGACCGCTTCTATTCAGTACTTTTGTACTGGGTTGTAAAAGCACTTGATCTGATAAGTCTGTAATCGGAGCTATTTTATCTAATGCCCCATGAATAATGGTAGTTACTTGAGGCAAAATTGCCTTATCAAATGACTGATTCATTAGATAATGTAACCCTTGTTCTAAAACTACAGAAGATACTTCGGGTTCATTAACCAACATAAAACGGTCAAACTGATTTTTTCTTGAAAAACACTGCTGATAGAACTGCCGCATCAATTCAGTTTTATTTGTGTGCAATTGAGTTAACATCGTTTGCACAATTTTATGAGGATAAGCAAAACGAATGCCCGCTAAACACAGATTTTTAGGTTTTATTACCAAGTCATTGATAGACACTGATAACCATAAGGCCCCTAAAGAAAAAGCGACTAAATCATAGTTTGTTTTGTTAAAGTGGCTTAAAAAATGATTAACATCCTGTATTAAAAATTCAGGATTGTAGTTTGAAAACACAGTAACTGTGTTAGGTACTTGAATAGCATCTAGCAAGGCTTCGGCTGAAATAGCCCACCCAGAAATTATGATTAGAGGCGATGCATCATCGCCCTGTCGTGTGACCACACGGCTGTATTTATAAGACATTGATTAATTGATCTAATTGTTCAAATGTGTGAGCGGAACTTAATGAAAAACGTAATCGTTCCGACCCGCGAGCTACAGTAGGATGCCGTATCGCTGACGCCAGATACCCCTTTGATTTTAAGTCTGCCGATTTTTTTAAAGCATTATCGTTAGAAGAAAGCATTAAAGGCACAATATGAGTATTTCCTAAAGTTTTGTACCCTTTTCTTTGAATACCCTCTCTTAAGTAAGTTCCTAAATGACTTAAATGCTTGCGTTGAACCTCTAAATTAGGAAGCTCTTTTAAAGCGTCCAAATTCCACAGTAAAACTGGCAAGGCTAAGGCTGTTGAATATATAAACGATCGGCAATGATTGATTAAATACTCCCGAATTAACGGGTCACATAAAATAAAAGCCCCGCAGGAACCTAACGCTTTTCCGAAAGTGGCAACAATATACTGGGGTTGTTTTGTTAATCTTGCACAAAGCCCGGCTCCTTGTGGCCCCAAAACCCCAAAAGCATGCGCTTCATCTACCATAAGTTGCGCATTATAGTGTGTAGCTATTCGTTGTAATTCTTCTAAGTTTGATTGATCTCCGTCCATACTAAATACAGACTCTGTTACCAATAACGCATAGTTATAAGAAGATCTCTGTTTTTGCAAAAGCCTCTTTAAATGTTCATAATCTAAATGATTAAAACGTAAAAATTTTGCCCCCGATAATCGAATGCCATCTATCAAACTAGCATGGGTGTATTTATCAGCTATAATTAAATCGTTTTTAGAAAATAATGTTGGTATAACACCCACATTTAATTGATACCCAGAATTAAATAATAAACTTGAGCTATGATTAAACAATTGATTAATCGCTATTTCTAATTCTTCAAAAAGA
>JBILGQ010000043.1:0-7335 GCA_044350955.1 Candidatus Marinamargulisbacteria bacterium
ACGGAAATGATATTTCTGAATTGGATCCGAATGAACGGGCTAACGAGGGTGTGTTTTTGGCTTTTCAGTATCCGGTCGAAATTCCTGGTGTTAATAATGCCGAGTTTTTACGCATGGCCTATAATGCTAAACAAAAATATGCTGGAAAAGAACAAATTGATCCTTTTGATTTTGAGGAGTTATTGAAAAGCAAACTTAACGTGTTAAATATGAAAGAAGAGTTTTTAGAGCGTTCGGTGAATCATGGATTTTCGGGCGGTGAAAAAAAACGAAACGAAATTTTACAGTTATTGGTGTTAGATCCTCGTGTGGTTATATTAGATGAAACAGATTCTGGTTTAGATATTGACGCTTTAAAGCAAGTATCTGAAGCAGTGAATTATTTTCATAACGAAAATAAAATGGTGTTAGTAATTACCCATTATCAACGATTATTAGACTATATTAAGCCCGATTTTGTGCACGTTATGCAAGAGGGGAAAATTACTAGATCTGGTGATAAAACCTTGGCTTTAGAATTAGAAAAAGACGGTTATTTACAGGTAACGGTTTCTAAATAATGACCATGATACAAGATGCTATAGTTCCTACATTAGATCCTGGTAAATCTTTATCGAATTTTCAGAAAAGAGCAGCTGCCGGGTTTACTGGTTTTCCGAATAAAAAAAATGAAAATTGGTTGTATTGGGCACCCAACGACACGTTAATTCAGGCTTTGAAAACGCCTCTTCGATCAGACGATAACAGGAATTCACGTACAAATTCAGGCGCTGATATAGACATTATAAATGGTCAGTTAGTTTATAATAAAGATATTGCAGGTTTAGAACTGTCTTTGAATCCGGATCTTATTTTAGAGAAACACCCTATGTCTGTGGGTGTTGAAACCAGTTCATTAGCCCAGTTAAATTCTATTTTATTTGAACAGTGTGTTTGTATTCGTATTACTCAGCCTTTAACTGAAGCACTTAGGATTCAGATAAAAGCTGATTTTAGTCAGGAGCAAGCATCTGCGGTCAATCGAATTATTGTTTTGGCTGAAGAACAGACTAGTGCTGTGATTTCGGTGATTCACGAGCAAGAGATTCCGGAGAGTTCTACTGTGAATACTTTTTTTGAAAATATTGGCTTAAAAAATTCGTCAGTGCAAATAACGCATGTGTTTGAATCAGTAAATAATCATCACTTTTTTCATAACCCTGTTCATTTATATGAAGGGGCTAGCTGTGAACAAGTGCGTGTGGTGAAAGGGTCTAAAATGAACAGGCAAGATACAGAGTTTAACTTTCATGGTGAAAATGCTTCTGGTAAATTACAAGGAATTGCTTTGTTAGGTGATGATAATCAGAATTTTAATCATTTAAAAGTGAATCATCATGTCAAAAACTGTGTGTGTGTTCAAAATTTTAAATGTTTATTGGCCGATAAAGCATTTAGCGAGTTTTCGGGCTTGGTTAATGTAAAAGCGGGGGCTCATGGAACTAGTTCGACACAGTCTAATAAAAATTTACTGTTGTCTGATTCTGCTCGAGTTATATCACGTCCGCAGTTGATGATTGATGCAGATGACGTAGAGTGTGGTCATGGATCTATTATCGGACAATTAAATCCGGAAGAAATTCATTATATTCGTTCTAGAGGGCTTAGTGAATCACAGGCAAAGGCTTTACTGACACTGGGATTTGCGGAGGAGATTATAAACGAAATTTCTGATAAAAATTTAAAATATGATTTAATTCAATACCTGCATAAACGATTGCCGTCGTTTCTTGAAAATGCCAACTAATAACTATAAAAAAGATTTTCAATTATTTACTGCACATCCTGATTTAATTTATTTAGATAATACCGCTACGACGCCCAAGCCTAAGCGGGTTGTGACTGTTTTGAGTGATTTTATGAATAATGATAATGCGACGGTACATCGAGGAATTTACGCGTTAAGCCAAGTGGCAACCGATAGGTGCGAAGCAGTGCGTGATAAAATCAAACAGTTTATTAACGCTAAACAATCAGAAGAAATTATTTTTACTAAGGGAACTACGGAATCACTGAATTTAGTCGCTTATTCGTATGCGCGAACTTTTTTAAAAGAAGGCGACGAGATTATTATTACGGCTATGGAGCATCATGCCAATATTGTTCCTTGGCAAATCGTTGCGGAAGAGAAGAATCTTCGTATTAAAGTTGTACCTATTTTTGATTCGGGTGAGCTTGATATGTCGGCACTTAAGGCATTGCTTAGTGATAAAACTAAGTTAGTGGCTTTAACTCATATTTCTAATGCTTTAGGTACTGTTAATCCTGTGCGTGAGATTATTAAATTCGTTAGAGAGAAAACTAGCGCTGTCGTTGTGGTAGACGGAGCTCAGGCTGTAGCGCATATTCCTGTGGATGTTCAGGAATTAGACTGTGATTTTTACGCGTTTTCGGGTCATAAAATGTATGGTCCTACTGGGGTGGGTATTTTGTATGGAAAAGAACAGTACTTATCAAAAATGCCTCCGTATCAAACGGGTGGTGATATGGTAGAGACGGTTACTTTTGAAAAAACGACTTTTGCTAAAATTCCGGCACGTTTTGAAGCTGGAACGCCTATGATTGCTGAGATTATTGGTTTAGGTGAGGCAGTGTCTTATATTCATGATATTGGCTTTGATACGATACAACGTATCGAGGAGCGCTTGTTAAATGAGGCAACGCGGGCTTTATCAGAATTAAACGGTTTGCGTCTTATTGGCACTGCAGCGCATAAAGAGGCCATTTTGTCTTTTGTTTTAGAGGGCATTCATCCGCATGATATTGGTAGTTTTTTGGATCAAGAGAATATAGCCGTTAGAGTGGGGCATCATTGTGCGCAGCCTGTAATGCAACGTTATAAAGTTCCGGCAACTGTCAGAGCATCTTTATGTTTTTATAATAGTTCTGAGGATATTATGGCTTTAGCAAAAGCTCTTAAAAAAGCGCAGGAGTATTTTTTATGAACCGTTTAGATCAACTTTATAAAGACATGATTTTAGAGCATAATAAAAATCCCCGTAATTTTAGGATTTTAGAGCCTTGCACGTATTGTTCGCACGGAAAGAACCCTTTATGTGGGGATGATTATCATGTTTATATTAATGTAAACGAGTCTGTGATTACTGATGTTAGTTTTTTAGGCGAAGGCTGTGCCATATCAAAAGCCAGTGGATCTATGATGACGCAGGCGATTAAAGATAAAACGATATATGAGGCATTGGCTTTGAAAGAGTTATTTATTGATTTGGTTACGAAAGATAATTTTAATGAGGTTGAGCAACTTGGAAAGTTAAAAATATTTGAAGGAGTTAAGCAGTTTCCTGTACGAGTAAAATGCGCTGCGTTAGTATGGAGAGCCTTAGAGGCTGCGTTAGAAAGCAAGAGTGATAATAAGCAAGTAACGACAGAATAAAAAATTTTTAGAATAAAAATAAAAGGAGAAAAAAATGAGTAATAACGTGAAATTAACAGCGATGCCAACACCAAACCCAAATTCAATAAAGTTTTTGGTTGAAGAGTCTTTGTTAGAGCGAGGCAGTATAAATTTTGTTGATAAAGAGGCAGCTAAAGGCTCTTATGTTGCTGAAGAATTATTTAATGTGCCTAATATTGAGGGCGTATTAATTGGAACGAATTTTATTTCAATCACAAAAAGTGATGAAGCCGGTTGGGAAACTGTATTAGAAGCATCAAGCAATATTATTAAATCTTGTATTGGATCAGGAGAAGCTTTGTTTGATAAAGCATTAATAAAACAGGCTGAAGCGGTATCTGAAAATGATTCGGCCTCTGTAAAAAAGATAAAAGAGATTTTGGACAGCGAAATTAGACCGGCTATCGCTATGGATGGCGGCGACTGTGAGTTTCATAGTTTTGAAGATGGAACCCTTACTTTAAAGTTACAGGGTGCTTGTAGTACTTGTCCGTCATCTGTCATGACTTTAAAAATGGGAATTGAAAATCGATTACGTGAAGATATCCCAGAATTAAAAGAAGTCGTTCAAGTTTAAACTAAATTAAATTAAATTAAATTTAAATCTAACAAAACAAAAAACCGAAGCGCGTAAGAAAAGGGGAGACTTACGCAACTTCGGTTGTTTAGAGTCATAAGTGGTTTTCTTATGAGTCTATTTAGTTAACGGTAAAAATTTTAAAAAATTTCACTGATTGTTAACTTATATTTAAATTTTTTATCACCTTTATAACAGTCTTCTATTAAAGGGGCTGTGTATTGTATTTATCATTAATCGATATAAATGGATATAAAAAATTGAAATTTTTGTTTAAAAAACACGTTCACATTACATGATCTATTATATTTTAATATATTGGAGTAATTATGACTGGTGGAATTAGAAAAAATAATAAAAATCATAGATCAATAGAAAAGCCAGTTCAAAATTTAACAAAAAATGAGATAAAAAAGAAAATCAAGGATTTCTTAGCTTCTGATGGTTCAGATATTGCTGCAGATCCAAGAAAATTAAATCAAACTATAAAAAAAGTACTTTTGAAATTCCAAGAAAATCCGGTTCAACATAAAATTGCTACTAAGATTCTAATAGATACTTTGAAAAGAAATGACAGTGATGCTGCGAAAGAGACTGTTCAGCAAATGATTAACGAGGCACAGGAAGCTTTAGATCGATTATATGTTTCACAAATAAATTGGAATCAAGAGACATTTTCTAATTTTAGTCAAATAATTCAGGCGAACAGCCTTGCTAAACGCATTGAGATTCAAAATGATGTACCAATACAAGTTAATTCTAATAAAACTATTAAAGAAGTTCTTGCTTTGGAATTAGACATTGAAGAATCAGAATTAAATAATTATTTGCCCACTTTTTCTGAAACTAGTCGTGCAGCAGAATCTGCTTTACCTTCTTCGACTGCTTCGACAGTGTCTCATGAGTTAGGATTTGATTCGTCTTCTTCGGTTGGTTCTGCTGCGCCTATCGTTTCTACAGTGTCTACGGTTTCTGCAGCAGTTTCTGTAGTTTCAGCTGAGGCAGAGTCTGATTCGTCTTCTTTGACTGGTTCTGCAGCGCCTATAGTTTCTACGGTTTCTATAGCTCATGCAGTGTCTCATGATCTAGAACATGTTTTACCTGTTTTGATGGTAGAAACTTTAGAGCAACAAATAGCAGAAGCTTCAGTAAATACTTTAAAAGGATTGCATCGATTATTAAATGAAGCAGAAATACCCACTATAAAAAGAACGTTAGAATCGTGTTTTAAGGACGCTAAAGTACGCGTTATTGATACTAAAGATGCGTTGGATGAAAAATACAGTGGCTATATACAGCTTAGTGAGTCTGAAGTTGGGATAAGCTCTGAAGTAAAAAAGCATGATCATTTAATTCTTTTAGTCGATATATCGCAATTTGAAGCGCGTGATTTAGCCTCGTTAAATTCTAATGAGATTATGCAGTCTTTAAAAACAGGGGAGGAATTAGATAGCTCTGAGATACAGGCAAAAAAAGTATTTATTATTCCAGTAAATTATAAAAATGAAAATTTGGGTCCTGATTTAGTACGTCGTATTTCGGAGTGGTTAGAAAGGCAGGAGAAAGAGTTAGCAGTCTTATTAGAGCATCGCATTACTGAAGATCACGCCGAGCCAGAGTTAGATGCTGCGCCTGATTTATTTCAGAGTATTGATTGTGAGTTTAAAGATATGGCTGTAGTCGGTCATAAAATTGGTTTAGGGTCTAGGGGTTTAGAATTTAGAGAAAGTCAGCTTAGAGCTATATTAAAAAAGCATCCAGATAAAGCTGTTATACAGTTGAAAATTAGTCATTGTTCAGAAGATAAACGACGGGAGATTGAGACGGAAATAGAGACTTTAAATAAGTTCGGAAGACTATCAACCGATATTTGTTACAAAGACGACGCAGACAAAGGCGATATTCTTCTTGCTGATGGGCAGCGTGTAGACGTTATTTTTGTAGAACATACAAAACCACTTGAGCTAAAGGTGGCTAGAGGGGTGCCAAGCGGAACACGAACGATTATTAGTCTGGAGACATATCATAAATATGTAGATGCCTACCAAGTACGAGAGGGTAAGTTGGTAGCACAAGCGCCTTTAGAAGGTCCCATTTATGTTGATGGGGAGTTAAGCTCAGATCAATGGGCGCAATTAGGTGACATTGCTAGTAAGAATGGATTGGATCTTTATGTGGATGAAAAGCCAGGTAATTTACCGCTTAATAGTGTTTGTATAGATAGTGATATCGCTGTAACAGATAGAGAGGCTTTTTTTGTAGCGCATGAGAGTGAGTTGGCATTGAATAAATTGGGCGGGGGTGCTGGTAAAGAGGATGAGGTGCTTTGTTATCAGTTTTCTGTTAGTGATGGTGATAGTTTAGAAGAGTTGGTATCAAAATTTGAAGTTGATAAAGATTTAACTGAAGGAGTTAAGGTAAACTTTGAGCTTTTAGGGCCAGTTCAGGCTTTATTTGATAAGACACGGGAAGTTGTTTGGGAATTTCGCGGGATGAGTGATGCGCTAAAAATTGCCTTAATTACACTTAAAGCCGATCAGCCGTATTTAATGATTCATGGGGCACGCATTGATGCTTGTAATCTTAAGATACGGGTAATTTTGGATGATGAGCCTAGCTTTAGATTAGATGATAATCAAAAAAATTATTTAATGGCAGATATCATGAGTAAATCTTCAATTTATTTTCAAGAAGACCGTTTAAAGTCATTTATTGATCTTTTAGAGAAAGAATTTTTTATTCATACAGGTTTGCGGGTACAAGAGATACGACAAGTGGTAGCGGCTATATCGGCAAGGAAGAACTTAGAAGAACAGCATTATTACGAAAAACAAAGTGAATTTAGCCCTCGAATATTATTACGGGCCATTATTAAAAGTTGTTGTAGCCAGTTTAAAGGTGATCAAAAGCTTTATATTCAAAAAGTAAATGCGGTAAAACGTGGCTTAACAGATATTTTTGGGCTTGAAGATAGTTTAGATTTTAGGCCAATTACTTTGCATGAGTATGACGACGAAGAAAATCGAAAGAAGGCAGAGGCCTTTTTGTTTGATCATGCTCTTAAGTTTGATACTGAAGCCGATTTTTTGGAAGCACGAAATTTTATCTTGACTTCAAGCAATGATAATAACGCCAGTAAATATTTTGGCTTAAAAACAGAGTTCGACAGATTAAGCCAAGAAAATAAAGAACAGAGGCGATTGGCTAAGAAATCCAAAAGCGCTGTGCCGATTTTAGAAAAGCAAAAAATACTTACTTTTATAGGCGAAACAGGAGCTGGAAAAACGTATCAAGCCATAGAAGT
>JBILGQ010000044.1:0-7216 GCA_044350955.1 Candidatus Marinamargulisbacteria bacterium
TACTCATGCTTAACGCAGCTCGTAAAGCTTGTATCCAGCCATTTTTAGGTATGTTAATCTGCAATAAAGGCCTAAACCTATCAAGTGTCATATCAAGTTGAGATCTAATAAGCTTTGCTTTGTTTTTCATTTAATGCCTCGTTATACAATATTTAAATTGTTGATTTTATATTATATCACGATGTATATATTGTAAATGCGAGAATTTTTATTATATTTCTCGTGTTTAGGCGATACCTTTCTCCCTGTATCTTGAACTAACACCGACAGGTCGCGACCTGTCCCTACATTTTTTTTGTGGTCTAACACTGTATTTTTGTGCTTAAAATTGACATATCCCTTTATTGAAGGGAGACAGAGAGGGATTTTTTTATATTCTCGTGCCCCGGCACCTCCTGAACTTAGAGGCAACTCCTGAACTAAAATATAAATTAAAAATGGCAATACTATGAACACAAGTTAAGGCTATCCATAAGATTAAACCACCCTTCTCTGGAACAACCAAAATAGAGCATCCCCAAGATATTATTAAAAGAATAAGTGAAATAATTCGATAGGTTCTGCCTATTTTCGTAGCGCTTACAATTAATCCAGAACTTATCAAAGCTGCGATTATAAGTCTTTTGCAACCTGCACTCCAAAATAAATAGCTTGTAGGGTCAGAAAAGAGATAAGCATCTGTAGAAATTAAAAGGAAAGCCCATCTTGAAAAAAGAAGCCCTCCTACTAAATAAAATAAAAAATTTATGCGCATAGTCGACGATTTTATTATATCCATTAGTGTTCTAAAACTTGTTATATATAATTTTATTCTTTTTATATAAGTTTGAGGAGATGACATGTATCAAATAGTCTAAATTAAATTTTTCTTAAAGTACAATAAAGTGATTGGGATATTTTTTTATACAAGGATTGAAAATGAAAATTCTGAAGCTGCAAAAAATATGGATTATTGGAATAATGCAGTGAGACGAAAATATGTTGATAGCTCTATTGTGCCGCTAGATCCTCATAAACCTATTGTTGTGATACATGAAAATGAGACTGGAAGAAATGAATTATTTTGCGACATCTTGACTGGAGATATTTTTGATAAAGAGATTTTTATTTATGCGATAGAAAATGGTGTTTATCCAGGCTATAAAATTGCAATTATTGATGGATTAGCAACCCCAGTTTCAAAATCAGATGCAGTGATATCAAATAATTTGGGATAATTTTAATTTTCAGGAATAAATCAAAATTAATAAGAATCTTGTTAGAAAAAATACTTGACTGCCCTGTACAAAAGAGATTTAGGATTCGCTTTGTTAAAATATATTTTTGCACAAATATACCTTCAACAATAGATTGCCGCGTCGCTTTGCTTCTCGCAATGACGAAAAATATTTTGTAAAACAAAATCACCCTAGCCCCTTTAATAAAGATGGAATTACAACATAATTCAAACCCACTTTATTAAAGGAGTGCTCGTAGGGTAGAATTCTCGGGTGGTACCTTTGAACCGGCACCTCGCAAGCACAAACGGTTTTATTTACCACGATTTTTCACTTTTTGGAGCAAGTTCTTTACTCCTGCAACGTTGGCCTTTTTTGATGAACAGGTTATAATTAGCCCCACTATGTTAAACACGCTTGAAAAAATTAAACTTGATAGCATTCAACACATTAATGCTGTTACTTCTCTTCAGGAATTAGAGCAACTTAAAGCGCATTTATTGGGCAAAAAAAGCCCGCTTACTGATATTTTGAAAGAACTTCCTAACTTACCTGTCGAACAAAGAGCCGTTCTTGGCAAAGAAGCCAATAGTCTTAAAACAGAATTGTCTGACAAAATTGCTCAGGCTCGACTTTTGCTTGAAGAACAATCGCTAAACTCTCGCTTATCTGATGAGGCAGTTGATGTCACTTTGCCTGCTTTTAAAGTGCGTACAGGGCATGCACATCCTATTCATCACGTTACGTCGCAAATTTGCTCTATTTTGGCACGTTTGGGTTTTTCTGTTAAATACGGCCCTGATATCGAAAGCGATTTTTATAATTTTGAGGCCTTGAATATTCCGGCTGATCACCCTGCTCGTGATATGCACGATACCTTTTATTTGAAATCAAAAGACGTACTTCGTACACATACGTCTCCGGTGCAAATCCGCACTATGTTAGCTCAAAAACCGCCCATTAAAATTATTGCGCCTGGTACCGTGTATCGCTGCGATGCCGATGCCTCGCACTCGCCTGTTTTTCATCAAATCGAAGGGCTTTATATGAATAAACAGGTTTCTTTTGCTGAACTTAAATATACCCTGGAATTTTTATTGAAAGAATTATTTGGAAAACAAAATCGGGTGCGTTTTCGTTCTAGTTATTTTCCATTTACTGAACCGTCTGTAGAAGTCGATGTGGAATTTAATTTTAGAGGACAAACTCGCTGGCTCGAGATTATGGGGGCCGGGATGGTTCAACGCAAAGTACTTGAACACTGCCAAATTAACCCTGATGACTATAGCGGCTTTGCTTTTGGTTGCGGCATCGAACGCATTGCCATGATTTTATATAACATCGATGACATCAAATTGTTTTACGAAAACGATCAGCGCTTTTTAAGCCAGTTTTAATCACAGATACGGAGGCCTTATGAAATTTTTATTCTCTTGGATTAAAGAATTTGTGGATATTCCTGAAAATCCGGCTGAATTGGCCGAGATCTTGTCTATGGCCGGCTTAGAAGTCGACGCGATCGAAACCTCTGGTCAAGAAATTTTGGGTATTACTACCGGTAAAATTTTATCGATTACAAAACATCCCGATGCCGATAAGCTGGTTATAACAAGCGTCTCTGATGGCAAAGACACCCATCAAATCGTTACCGGAGCCACGAATATTTCTGTAGGAGATATTGTTCCGGTTGCCTTGCCTGGGGGAGTTGTTTCGGGTGGCTTACACATTAAATCGGCCAAACTTCGCGGCGTTGATTCTCATGGCATGTTGTGTTCTGAAAAAGAATTGGGTGTTAGCACAGAATCTAAGGGCATTTGGATTTTAGACGAACAAACCCCTCTGGGCTTAGATTTCATTGCTTATGCATCGCTAAAAGAAACCATATTTGATATTGCAATTCTACCTAATCGTGGCGATTGCCAATCAGTTATTGGTATTGCTCGTGACATTGCCGCTCTTAGCAAAAAGCCGCTTAAACTTCCTAGTATTTCACTGAATGAAAGCTCTCTTCAAAACCCATTTTCGGTCACAGTAAAAGAACCTGATTTATGCCCTCTTTATGTAGGCCGATATTTAAGCGGACTAAAAAATTCTAAATCGCCCCTATTTATGCAACGACGCTTGCAGTTATCGGGTATTCGCTCGGTATCGCTTATCGTTGATATTAGCAACTATGTTTTACTTGAGATGGGCCAACCGTTACATGCATTCGATGCCAAAAAATGTAGCCCAAACTTTTCTATCGAAAACGCCGGTTCTTTGCAAAGCATTCGCACTTTAGACAGCGAAATGCGCAAGGTTGATAGCGATTGTTTAGTCATCAAAAACGATGAGTCTATTGTAGCTCTTGCAGGAATAATCGGAGGCAGCTCTACTGAAGTCGATGACAGCACAGACAGTATTTTTTTAGAAGCCGCTTATTTTGACGCCACTGCTATACGACGATCGGCCAAAAAATTAGGCCTTCGCACAGAATCATCTGTTCGCTTCGAAAAAGGTTTAGACATACATACCGTAGAACAAGCCTCTAAGCGTGCAGCTCAGTTATTACAAGAATACGCACACGCTACTGTAAGTTCTGACATTAGACTTGTTCAAAACAGGAAAAGCCCCCTATTTCAAACGAAACATATTCCTTATAACCACAATCAAATCAATGCCTTCCTAGGCACCAGTTATTCTGAAAACGACTGTGAAAATAGCCTAAAATCTCTGGGATTTACTGTTCATAAAAACAGTGTTGAAGTGCCCTCTTGGCGCCAAAAAGACATAGAATCTTGGCCTTGTTTGGCTGAAGAAATTGCCCGTTTACAAGGCTTTGATAGCATTCCATCAACCCCTTCATCTAATTTTGTATTACTTGATAAACCCAGCTCTGAAAGCGACCTTATCTCTAAAATTCATGGGTTTTTTGCAACTAACGGTTTCTCTGAACTATGTACCTATCCGATGATTTCTGTTGAAGAAGCTCGCCTATTTGACGAAACGAACTTAAACGATCACTGTGTTCTAGAAAACCCCATCACACCCGAATTGGCTGTCATGCGCGCGTCTTTATTACCCAGTCATTTAAATATTCACAAACATCACTCGACCAGACAAATGAGCGAATCAGCCTTTTTTGAAATCGCCAAAGTCTTTCATAACAACAGCGAACAACTGCATTTAGCGGCCTCTATCAAAGGCTCTTTTTATACAGATGCCTACACCCCACAGCATAATGCCATTCGCAGTTCTATGTTCGAGCAACTAAAAGGCGTTTTTGAACGGTTTATTGCGCAGATTTCTGTTGATTGTCTCTGTTTATCAGGAATAGCTCCTAACTGGGCGCATCCAAGTATTTATGCCGATATTATGTTAGGTAATCAACGTATAGGATCACTGTCATTATTACATCCTGCCTTATTAAAACGCGCTGATATTTCAGAGTCTATCGCCTATTTAGAGCTCTCTGTACAGCCCTTAGTAAGCTTAGCATCTGCTCGACCCCAATATCACGCATTCTCTGCCTTTCCATCAACTCGACGTGATATCGCCTTGTTAGTTCCTAAAACCTTGCTTTATTCAGACATCCTAAAAGTCATCGATAAATTCAAACATAAAAGTGTAAAAGACGTCTTTATTTTTGATGTATTCGAATCGGAAAAATTAGGAAAAGATCAACGAAGTATTGCTATCGGATTTATTTATCAAGACGATAAAGGCACCTTGGCCGACAGCAAGGTAAACGGTGCTCATGAAAATCTGTGTCAACAACTCACTAAAGCCTTGCCTGTTAGTATTCGTTAACAGGATATCGTTAAATGTACGACGCATCATCACAGCCCAGCTTGACACCGATGATTCGCCAGTATTTGGGAATCAAAGAACAACATCAGGATGCTATTTTATTCTTTAGACTAGGCGATTTTTATGAAATGTTTATGGACGATGCAAAAGTAGCCTCTAAAGCCCTAGAGCTAACCCTAACCGGTCGTGGAAAAGACGAATCAAGAATACCCATGTGCGGAATTCCTTATCATGCCGCTGATACCTATATTCAACGCCTCATTCAACAAGGTTTCAAAGTAGCGATATGCGAACAAATTAGCGACCCAGCCGACAGCAAAGGCATTACCGAACGGGCGGTAACCAAAATTATTACCCCTGGAACAACACTAAACAGCGCTGTGTTAGATCCGACCGAAAACAATTATATTGTTGCGATTAACCGCATCAAAGACGCCGATTATGGCATTGCCTTTTTAGACGCTTCTACTGGCGATTTTCACGTGGCTTCTTGCAGCAACGAAAGCGATTTAGATAATATGCTACGACGCTTAAACCCCAAAGAATGCCTATTACAAGACTCTTTGCTTGAGTCACTGTCACTTCCTGAAACACTATTAATAAATAAAACGCCTATGTTAGCTGCTAACAGAGCGTCTGAAGAATTATGCCAATTTTTTAAAGTCAATCAATTAGCCAGTTTTGGCATAGAAAATTTTGAGCTGGCTTACCCATCGGCCTGGGCAATTATTGCTTATTTAAAACTCACCCAAAAAAATGATTTGTCGCAGCTAACAAATTGTTTACCTTATAATACCGATGAATTTTGCAGCATAGATGCCGTGAGCATCCGTAATTTAGAGTTATTAAAACCCTTATTTTCGTCGCAAAAAAGCGGCTCCTTATTTTGGGTATTAAACCATACCAAAACGGCTCTAGGTGCAAGGCGCTTAAAGCAGTGGATTATGCAACCGCTTCGAGATATAGACCAAATCAATCATCGATTAGATGCCGTTGAAAGTTTAAAAAACGATTTGTTATCGCGAGAAGAAATTCGCGAATTACTTACACAGGTATACGATATTGAACGACTAACGACGCGCATCGTATCGAACAGCAATAATCCGCGTGATTTGCTTGCTTTGGTAGAAAGTTTATCGGCCCTGCCAGACTTAGCCAACATATTAAGCCAATTAAGCGGAAAAAACTTTAAACAAATGGCTGATTTTCTTAGCGAAGTCACCCAAAAAAACAGCCCTATCCAGCTACTTGCTACTCAAATTAATGTGGCCATCAAAAAAGATTGCCCCCCCATTATCAGTCAAGGCAATGTTATTCAACCCGGTTATAACGACGAGCTTGATGAACTACTAGACACCTTTAAATCAATCAAAGAATGGATTGCAGGCTTAGAACAAAAAGAAAAAGAAGCCACTGGCATTAAAAGCTTAAAAGTTGGCTTTAACAAAGTATTTGGCTATTATTTTCAGGTTTCTATCGGCCAAACAAACGCAGTTCCGGCCCACTATATTCGCAAACAAACCCTAAGCAATGCCGAGCGTTATATTACGCCAGAATTAAAAGAAAAAGAAACTATTTTGTTACATGGTGAAGAAAAACAAATTGCGCTTGAGCAAAGAATTTTTAAATCACTCATTCAAAGTATTTTGGTTCATGTACCTGTCTTGCAAAAAACAGCTTTAAACCTGTCGATGTTAGATTGTTATCAATCATTAGCAACAGCAGCCCAAAAAGCCAATTACACACGCCCTAACTTAAATACAGGTACCTACGACTTAAGTTTAATGGCATCGAAACACCCAGTCTTAGACAAACAAAGCCCTGAAAAAGTCATTTCGAACGATATACATTGCAACAAAGAATCTCATATATTTTTAATTACAGGCCCCAATATGGCCGGAAAGTCTACCCTAATGAAACAAGTAGCTGTTACTGTTATTATGGCGCAAATGGGATCTTTTGTTCCGGCCCAAACAGCCACGCTGTCTATTGCCGATAAAATTTTTACCCGCATCGGCGCCTCCGATAATTTAAGCGAAGGCCAATCGACCTTCATGGTTGAAATGACCGAAACGGCCACGATTTTACACAATGCCAGCGCGAATAGCCTAATTTTATTAGACGAAATCGGCCGCGGAACTTCTACCTACGATGGCATGAGTATTGCAGGAGCAGTTATTCGATATATTCACGACACTATTCAAGCCCGA
>JBILGQ010000045.1:0-7119 GCA_044350955.1 Candidatus Marinamargulisbacteria bacterium
AAAGCCTCTTCTTTTTCTTGCAATTGTTGTTGTGCAGCTCCGGCAGCAGTAGCAAAAGCAACTTGGGCTAAAGCTTGTTGTTGTTGGACTTGTTGGAATTTTTGTTTTAAATCAGCCAATTCCGCATTTTTTTCATCTGTCAATCTGGCGAACTCTTGTTGTTGTTGTAATCGTTGTTGTTGTAATTGTTGTTGTGCAGCAGCAGCTTGGGCTAAAACTTGTTGTTGTTGTTGCAATTGTTCTTGTAATCGTTGTTGTGCAGCTGAGCTCGCATTTGCTAAGGCTTGGTTTTGTTGTTGTTCAGCAGCAACAGCAGCTTGGGCTAAAGATTGTTGTTGTTGTACTTGTTGGAATTGTTGTTTTAAATCATCCAACTCCGCATTTTTTTCATCTGTCAATCTGGCGAACTCTTGTTGTTGTAATTGTTGTTGTGCAATAGCAGCTTGGGCTAAGGCTTGGTTTTGTTGTTGTTCAGCAACCAACTCTTGTTGTTGTGCAATAGCAGCAGCTTGAGCTAAAAGCTGCTTTTCTAACTCTTGCACTTTTTTATCAACAACCTTTTTTTCTAAACTTAATTTTCTTAACATTGCTGCAAGTTTGGTTAAATTATTATCTTGTTCCTCTATCAAACGGCTCGAGTCTCGAAACTGTAAATCTAAGTCTTCGGCTGCCTTGCTTAATGCAGCTCGTAGTCTCTCAATCTCATCTACAAGTAATTGATTTTGTGCATCAGCCGCATCAACAGCAGCTTGGACTAAAGATTGTTTATGTGCAGAATCATCCGAAGCAGCAACAGATTTAGCAAGAGCTTCTTCTAACTCCTTAATTCTTTGCTTTAATTTCTGCTCTTGTTTTTGCTTTTGTTGTAATTGTAGTTGTACAGCATCAGCATCTGCCACAAATTTGACCCTAGCTTTTTTCTCAACATCTAATTCTGCCCGAACTTGCGCTAATTCATCTTCGAATCCCTCAATTTTAGCTTCCGTATCATTATCCGATTTGTGAACAACCCCACCTACGTCTACCCCCCTCGACAAAGCCTCTCTCATAGACGGCAAAAATTTTTCATTTGTAAAAAAGTTTGTTTCTAACCCTGTATTTTTACTGGGATTATTAAACTGATCTATAACAGACTTAAACGTTATCTCTGCGCTATTATCCCATACCCAATTATTTTTTAAAGAATTTTTCACCCCATCATTACCTGCAAATTGAACTTCCAATACACTCTTTGTAAGACTACTAAAATCATCCGGTAATTCATTATTTTTAGTAAACTCACCATTAATATTTTTTAAATGCCCCTCAAACAAAGCTGCACTGTATAAAAAAATTTTAATATTAAGTTCTTTTCTAATCGCCATATCCTCTTTCGGGTGTGACGTAGACGAATGAGGCCCAACAAAATTTGCCCGTACCACAAGTGAGTATCCAGATAATAATAGCGTTTTTAAATACGAAGACTTTTCTTCAGCACTTAATTGCTTATCATCAATCTCGGTTTTTATGTGATCAACCAACTTTGACATACAGTTCATTATTTGTTTAATACGATCTTTTAACTTATCCTTATTATCAGAATTACACACTAAACGACCTGTATTTAACGAAGTCAATGTTTCACCCAATCGAGAAGTCAAATTTGGAGAATACTTTTCAGGATTATATTTTAAAGAACCTTGTCCAGGTTTATTGCTCCCCAAAGGAGATGAAGAATTTTGACTTGATATACTCATAAATTTGCTATACCAATTTATTTATTAAATTAATCATTTTTAGAAATAAGATACTGGTTAACTAATAAATAAACCTGAGTATAAAAAATATATTCAAAAAAATAGGCTTATAAAACACCTATTTTACTTCAAACGGATCTAACATCATAAGCATTCGTTTATATTTTTTTGCCAAATCAACATTACCTGCTTTGTCATACTGTAAAGCCCGTTGGTTTACAGCACTAACATACTTGCTAGTATTGACACTAATAGCATCAAAATATGAAGCATCTATTTTTAACTCGTCATAAATATCATTCCTTACTAAATCAAAGGCCTGAGGGCTTAATTCCCATAATCCATCGTAATAGGCATCTCGTTTAATAATCGCTTGAATTTCTTGCTTAAATAAATCTTTATCGCCTTTAATATAATGAATATTAGCTAATAGCAATCTCATCTCTAAATCATCTGGATTAAAGCCTAAACTTTGATTTAAACTTGATATAGCTTTGTTAAATTCTTTTTTTCGAATAAATTCACCAATTTTACTGCTTAAAATTGCCCGTTGTCGCCTTTCACGTTCTTCGTTGCTTCTAATAACGTCTTTTTCTGATTTTTTTTCTACGTATATAGTTTGATATTTAATATCATTTTTTTGAACTGAAAGGGCTTCAATATCGCTTTCTAAGCGACTTACTTTTGTATTTAACTCTTTAAACAAAAACCATTTATGATGAAGCCCTACATAAATGCTTCTTAATTCTTCATCGCCCATATTAACAAGCCCTGCAACAATCTTTGTATTAGGTTTTAAGTCGATACCAACACTAGCATTTACACCCTTGCCATCATATTCAAGTGTGGGTGTTAACTCGTAATATTTAAAGGTAATTCCATAGTAAAACGAAAAATCTTGTTCTTCATGCAACTTGCTTCCAAACCCCGTATGAATATCTACCACATCATACAAACTAGTTTTGGCTACCACATAACTCGCTATGCGTTTACCACTCTCGATAGAATTAGGAATACTTAAAAAACCTCCTCCCAACGTTAAAAAATGATTCTTATAACTATAATCATAAAAATTCGTATGCATATTTAAATTCAAATCAGATCCGTTTAAAAACGACAATCCAACTTGTAACTGTTTATTAAAAGTATAATATGTGGCTAAAGAAATAGCGTTACTAGAGGCTACCTGAACACCATAACCCAGTATAAAATCTAATTCACCGGCATCTAATCGATGTGCTGCCGGATTATTTATTAAATAATTTGGCTTCGTATATACATTTGCCTGTATCCCCGAATACAAACATAAAAAAGCTATAATTAAAAATACTAATTTTTTATGCGTCATAATACTTTTATTGTCTTTAAAGAAGGCCTTAAAGCAATGGCTTTATTATAAAACTCTTTGGCTTGTGCTGATTTCCCAACTTTGTCGTACACAGTTCCTAAGCGCATTAAAACTACCGGATTATTAGGGCTCATATTATTAGCTTTTGTAAATTCTTTAATGGCGAAGCCGTATTCTTTTTCATAAAAATACTGCACCCCCAGTAAATGATGATACATAGCCGATTTAAACCAAAACTTTTGTTCGTTATCCATTTTCATATTATCAATTAACTCTGGTACTAATAATTCATTCATAAAAGAACTTTCAGTGGCAGGTGTTAGTTCTTGTGTTGGCATCGACGCTGCATAAACCAATGTACTCATCACAAAGAAAGTCACTATTAATCGTATTATATAATTGTAATACACTGCCTTATTCTCCTTTTTTCTTACGCTTCTTTGATTTAATTTTAAACAATTTTTCTTGTCTCTTTTCCCAGCGTTTTACAACCCCTTTTACCTTGATATACACTACTATTATTACTGCAACTCCCAATAAAAACAGTGAGCCTATCGCTGCGGCGCATGCAGCCAATAGAGAAATATTTTTTTCTTTGCACCACTGCTTTATCTGAAAATCCAAGCCACTTTTATCTACTTCATGCTCGACAAAGGCCGTATACATAATCTCTAATTGGTCACCTCTTTTTGTGTTTATGCCGCTTACTTGACCAATTAACTCTGCGATTTTAATCTCCTTGTACCTGGGTAATCCTTTCACTTTCTCATTAAGAATAATCGTATATCTAATATAGGCTATCTTGTCTCGTAACAGAGTACGTGTTTCTATTTCCTTATACCCCTTTGCTTTGTAACTAATCTTACTTCTCTTTATCGTCTCATCTTTTTCTTCAGCTTTCATACTTAAATCAATTAACGATGGCGACAAAAAATGAACAAGTCCGATATCATCTATCTCTTCTTTATCACTATGATTAACAGTCTCTTCTTCTGATTCAACAATTGGCGTTACAAGTCGAGTAATCTGTTCATCCTCTTTGGCTTTCAACTCAATCATTACAGACGCTACATAATTCCTAGGCCCTACAATAGCATCTAACACATGGTTTATATCTCCAACGATCTTTAGCTCTTTTTCAGTTACATCTGCAATCTCGCTTTGTCCGTATACCATCGAACTAAATAACAGAATTACGCATAACTTTTGTATCATTTTCATTATTTTTTTCACCTTATTTTGTTGGATCCTTTCTTATGCCTCTTTTGTTTTTTCACTAAACATCAGAGTTGCTCACTTTTAAAGTCTTTAGCAACTGCTTACCTTGTTCTGATACATTTTTTGACTGATCCAACTGATTATTACGTTTATACAAGCTACTTAACGTAGAATAAGCGCTTACATCAAATGGATCTAACAACAAATACATAGTGCTTAACTGAATAGCACGTTCATAATTTTTGTCTTGTGCGTAACGAGCACTAAGGGCTTTTAACTGCTCTGCATACTGCAAAGTACGCAAAGTATTCTGCTGTCTATCGTTTTTAACATTACGAAGCTCTTCTATTAGCGCAAATTCCTGTTCATCGCATTCAAACAACCCTTCATAATAAGGATTTTTATCTAAAATATCTTTTACGGTAATACGAAATAAATCTTCTTGTTTAGTCTCGTAATAAACATGTGCTAATAACATTTTTATCTCTAAATCATCAGGCGTCATAAGCAAACTTTGTTTTAAGGCTGATATCGCCATACCAAACTCACGCTCACGAATATGTGTAGTAATGCGCTTTATAAACCATTGCCTATCAAAACTTTTACGATAACTTCTTTCGGGCAAAACTTGTTCTAATTCAGGAGCCCCATGTTGTAACAGGGCTATTTTTTTAGAAACTCTATCGACCCTATCGCTAAGACCTTTCTTTTTTTCTTGTAATTCATGCATTAAATTATTACTGCGCTGAAGTGCAAAAACAGTTTCAGAGTGTTCACTATTCCCAATATTCTTTACACCTAACAAAAACTTTAACTGATCTTTTATAGGTATTGCTACTAACATATTTAAACCCTCGTCATCATACTCCATACGATGTTCAATATTTTTTTGTTTCAAACTATATCCAACATAAAGGCCACTACCCCCTTCTAATAATTCGTGACCGTAACCTACATGAAGTTGCTCACTTTCATTAAACTTAATTGTACTCACCACATACGGAACGGCTCTATTATAGTTATCATTTTTATTAGGAAGACTCAAAACACCTCCGCCAACCATTACTAAATAATTCGGTATTTTAAACTGCGACAACTGAGTGTAAATACTAGCATTTAATCTAGCATTACTAAGCATTGAAGCTCCGATTTGCCATTTATTTGTTACCGTATAATAACTTGCAGCCTGCATAGAACCTCTCACTTCAGATGAGTTTACATAGGAAATCATCATCGATAATTCCCCGGCCTCAAAGCTTTGAGCACTTGGATGACGAATTAAAAAATTAGGATTCGTAAACAAATCTGCCTGTACCATAGTACTTAAACTAAGAAGCAGAACTACTGCAATTCGCTGTAATCGACATGCCATGTCTATCATGATTTTGTTATTTCTACTCTTCTAATTTATTTATTTTCATTTCAAGTTTTTTTTCTTCTCTCTTCTCCCAACGTTTTATAACTGCTCTAAACTTGCTATACATCAGTATTATCATTGCAGACCCAAATAAAAACAGTATTCCCATCATGCCCGTACTCAACATCCACATCGGAATATTTTTTTCTTTGCCCCACTCTTTTATTTGAGAATTTAAACTGTAATTATCGACTTTCTGTTCAGAAAACCCTGTATACATTATTTCAATCTCATCGCCTCTTTTTTCGTTCACACTGCTTACTTGGATGATTAACTCTCTAATTTTACTCTCGTTATAACCAGGCGTCTTTTTCTCTCTCTCATTGATAATCACTGTATACCTAATACGAGCTATCTCGTCTCGCTCCTGTGCTATCGTTTCTACCTCTTTATATCCCATTGGCTTATGAATTATCGAAGTAGTCTCTTTTGTCTCTTGATTCTCTTCAGATTTCATACTTAAATCTATCAACGACGGTGATAAAAAATCTGGAAATCCAGGGTCACTTATTTCTTCTCTATCATTGTGATTGATAATCTCTTTTACTGACTCAACAATTGGCGTTAACTCTCGAGTAATTTTTTCATCTTTTTTGGTTTTCAGTTCTATCTTTGCTGAGACCACATAATTTCCACGCCCTATAACAGCGTCTAGCAAATGGCTCATATTTTGCTCTATTTTTTTTTCTGCACTTGTTACATCCATCGCAATACTTTGCCCGTAAAACATCGTAGTACATAACAAGATGACGCTTATTTTTTGTATCGCTTTCATACTCTTTTTCACCCTTTTTTTGTTGAATCATTTTCTTGTACCACTTTTATTTTTTGGGTAAACATCAGCTCTATCGCGAAATACGCCATCTAAGATAGTTTATAGAGTTTTTGTAATGGTTTTATATTAAAAATATTTCAAAATTGGAATAAAAAAGATAATTCAAGCGTAAGCCTGATCTAAATCTTTATGAAAGAATGCTTAATTTCGCGTCACAAAAGGCACTTTAACAACGCTAGCTTTTACCTCGTTTTTACGAATACACACCGTTACGATAGATCCAATCACCGCGAGTTCCTTAGGCACAAACGCCAGTGCTATAGACTTATTACTAATAGGCGACAATGTACCCGAGCTAATATAGCCCCCTTCTTTGATTGCATAATGTGGCCTTGCAATAAGCTCTTCGTGTAATTCCAAGCCAACTGATTTTAGCGTCTCACTGCCTTTTAACTGTTCCAATGCGGCTTTACCTATAAAGTCGTGATTAAATTTAACTACCCAAGAATAACGAGTCATAAATGGATGAATCTCTTCTGATAATTCTTGGCCATATAAGGGTAAACCGTATTCTATACGCAATGTATCTCGAGCCGCTAATCCACAGGGAGTTACGCCATTCTCT
>JBILGQ010000002.1:0-21694 GCA_044350955.1 Candidatus Marinamargulisbacteria bacterium
CGTAATTTTGCTGAGCGTGAACGTGAATTTTTAGTTCGTTCTTCTTTACTTGGTTTAATCACTTTTTTTTCTATAAATTCAAAATCTGAACTTTCTTTAATAAACGATTTAATACGTTTATCTTCTAGAGAATGAAAAGTAATAATGGCTATTCTCGAGCCTGTTTTTGTAATAGAACTTAGTGTGTTTAAAAATTGGTCTAAATGATCGAACTCTTGATTGACTTCAATACGCAGTGCTTGAAATACTTGTGAGCAGCATTTAATAAAAAGCGATCGTTTATTATAAAAATAGTAACTTTTTTTTATCAGAGTCTGTAGGTCTTCTGTGGTCATTATGGGTGCTTTTGATCGTGTTGCAACAATATTTTCTGCTAGTTTTTTATTGTGTCTTAATTCCCCATATTGAAAAAAAATATCAGACAGTTGCTGTGCCGAATAATTGTTTAATATATCGGTTGCAGTAAGTTTGGAATCTTGATTCATGCGCATGTCTAGGGTTGCATTAAATCGATGCGAAAAGCCGCGTCCTGCCTCATCGAATTGAAATGAAGACACGCCTAAATCCAATAATACTTTATCTACATGTTCAAGATTTAAACTTTGTAAACAGCTTTTTATTTGACTGTAATTTGACTGAAAAATATCTGCGTTTTTAAATTCTTTAAATAAGGGCCGTGAATAGTTCAGTGCATCTATATCTTGATCGATACCAATAAAGCGCCCATTAGGTCCTAGTAATGTTGCAAGCGCCATGCCATGTCCGGCAAAGCCTAATGTACCATCTAAAACCACATCGTTTTCTTGTATGTCTAAGTTATCGAGGACTTCTTGTTTTAATATAGAAATATGTATTTGTTTGCTCATCGTTTAAAGTGTATCAAAAAAAGATTCCAGAAATAAGTGAACATTGTTACCATAAACCGCATGTATCCTTCCTTTACAAAGCTAAAACTTAGCATAGCCTTTATTACCTTATTACTACAAGTATCACTACATGCCAATTTCGAGTCCTTATATCCGTATTTAAAAAAAATTAATAATAAAGAACTGTATCGGAATAATTCAAAAGAAAACGATATTTTTATAACAGCTAAGTCGTTTGAAATTGATTTAAATAGAAATAAAATTAGTGGAAAGAACGATGTAAATGTCAGTCAAAACGATTTATTTTTGAAAGCGAATACTTTATTATATGATATAAGAACGAAGCAGCTAGATTTAAAGCAACAGGTGACAGTTACAAAAAAACTGCTTACTATTCAAGCTGATTCTGCTAAAGCTAAGTTACCTAAAAATGTTCGGCTTTTAAATGGGACAACCTTTAGTTTTAAAGATTTTAAAGGTAATTCAAAGGAAGCTGAATATGATGTTGATACTCAGGTGATCACTCTTTTAGACAATGCAAAAGTTGTACAAGGTACAAACATTGTAAACGGTGATACCATACTGTTTGATGTGAAAAAAGAAAGTATTCGATCTGAAGGTCGAGCAAAAATAAAGTTTTCAACGGAGCAATAAATGGATTATAAAGAAGAAATTTCAGTAGTCGGACAAAAAATGCATCTGCAAAGTAACATTGATTATGATTTAATTGTTATTGGTGCTGGTCCGGCCGGAATGTCTGCCGCTTTGTGTGCCCGTCGAGCACTTTTAAATGTGTTGATCATTGACCGTAATTTACCTGGGGGCGAAGCAGCGACAGCCTATAAAATTTCTAATTATTTGGGCTTTCCAAAGGGAATTTTAGGGTCTGATTTAACACGCGCTATGGAAACTCATTTAGACGATTATAACGTTGAAATATCTTGCGAATCTGTTGAAGATATTTTTAATCATGATAAACCTGTTAAAACAATTACTACCGATTTGGGGAATAAATATAGAACTAAAGCCATTATTTTAGCCATTGGTTTAGAACCTACCAAGTTATCGCCTCAATTAGACCGAAATTTTTTAGGTAGAGGCTTATCTTATTATGCACAATCAGATGCACAAAGCTATGCTGGTAAAGATGTAGCTGTTATTGGTGGCGGAAACTGTGCTTGTTACGCGGCCGATTATTTATCTCAATTTGTGAATAAATTGTATTTAGTGCATAGCGCTGATTATATTAAGTCTGTTGCGAACTTAAAGCAAAGAGTATTACAAAATCCTAAAATTGATGTGTTATGGGATACTGAATTGGTAGATATTTTTGGTATTGATAAGCTTGAAAAAATTAAATTGAAAAACAAATTAACCCATCAGCAAACTTGGATTGATGTTAAAGGTGTGTTTGTTTATATTGGGCGAGTTCCTCCAAAAGATATTGTATCTTTAGATGTGAAAGTTGACGAAAAGGGCTTTATTATTACTGATGAGTATATGCGTACGAATATACCAGGAATTTATGCGGCCGGCGATATTCGTTCTAAACAGATACGGCAAATTGCTACTGCTGTTGCAGACGGTATGATTGCGGCCATTAACGTAGATCGTGATTGTTTTCATTAAATAAATTTACTAAGAGGATAAAATGAAAAAAGTTGCTATTATACAGTTTCCAGGTTCAAATTGTGAATACGAAACACTAGAGTCTTTGCTTTCGGTTCATATAAATGCTGACATTGTTTCATGGACAACATCTGAAGAATTATTAGGCGAATATGCTGCTTTTGTTTTGCCAGGTGGGTTTTCGTTCCAAGATCGTGTCAGAGCCGGTGTTGTTTCTTCAAAACTACCGCTTATGAAGTCATTGTTAAAATATGCAAGCGAAGGTAGGCCTATTTTGGGTATCTGTAACGGATGTCAAATATTGGCCGAATCGGGATTAGTTCCCGACACAAAATCGACGCATCAAATTGAAATGGCATTGGCACCGAATATGAAAAATAACGAATTTTACGGATTTGTATGCGATTGGGTTTATGTTAGGATAAATAATCCTGGTCAGAATATTTTTACTAAATATTTTGATGAGAATGATGTGTTTCCTATTCAAATCAATCATGGTGAGGGTAACTTTAGATTTTCTGATGAAGATCGAGTGTTTGGTGAAAATATAACTTATTTGCAATATTGCGATAAAAATGGCGTGATTAATGCCAAATCGAACCCTAATGGGGCATGGTTGAATATAGCAGGGTTATCGAACAGACAGGGCAATGTATTGGCTATGATGCCGCATCCAGAAAGAGCTACCTTTAATTATCAGATACCTGCTTATTTAGATCATTCTTGCGCAGAGATTAAGCGTAATAATCCTGTACAGGTTGAAGGCCCTTGGCAAAAATTATTTTTGGCTTTAGCTGATTATTTAAAACAGGATTAGTATGAAAAAAACACTGCAAGTTTATGTGTATAAGAAAAATTTAGATTTAGATTGTTTGTCGGCTTTTGAGGCTGTTAAACAGTTTATGAATAAAAAGAAGTGTTTAAACTTAACACGTTATGTATGTTGGCATATAACGGGCGACTTTAATCAGTCAGATGAGCAGGTAATGCAGGCGCTTACCACTGGCAGCTTTTATCTCTTAAACCCGAATAAAGAAGGGTATTATTTAAATACTATTCCTGGTCAAAATTCACACAAAACACCAAACACACATAGGGTTACTGTATCGGTTAAGAGTCGCTTAAAATCAACTTTTCCAGATTTGGCTAATCGTTTATCAACTAAAACTGGGCTGTCTGTTTTAGACATAGAAAAATCAATTATTTGGAGTTGTCTGATTCAAGAAGACAATGAAACTGACGCGATTCGTTATGTTGAACGTGAGTTACTAAATACGCTTTCTTATGAACAGGGCATTTTGGTTAATCCCATTTACGAGACATACTCCCTATTAAATATTTCATGAATAAAGTGTCTGTAATTATCGTTAATTATAACGGTGAGACTGTTCTAGAAGGGTGTCTTGATTCTGTTTTGGCTAGTTTTTCTGATGTGCCGATAGAAATTATTGTTATCGATAATCTGTCGACAGATAGATCTTTAGACATTTTGAAGACTTATAAGTCTAAAATTAAAGTTCTTAAAAATAGTCATAATAGTGGGTTTTCTCGAGGGAATAATATTGCCGTTTCTTATGCTAGCGGAAATTATTTTTTCTTTCTTAATAATGATACAAAAATAAATACAGATACCATTAAAGGCTTATTTGATTTTATGCAAAGTTCTCATAATGTGGGGGCTGTTATGCCACGTTTAGTTAATAAAGACGGTAGTATACAATGCCCGGGATCTATTTTTGTAAGAAAAACATTTTTATCAAACGAAACAAAAGAAATTACCTTTATGCCAGGGGCTGCATTTATGATGTCTAAAGCATTGTATGAAGAAACTGGTGGTTTTGATGATAATTATCTTTTTTATAATGAAGATACTGATTTATCACGTACTATACGAAAAAAAGGCTTTAAACTGATGTATTTTCCTCAAGTATCGTTAATTCATTATGGGGGTATTGCTACGTCATTTAGAAAAATACATACTTTGTGCGAGGGTTATCGTGGGGGGATTTATTTTACTCAGAAGCATTTTGGTTATTTGATCGCCCTAATATATCGGGTTTTACTGCTTGTTGATGTGTTGCCTCGTCTGATTTATCATGGGTTTGTTTCGCTTCTTAGATTTAATATTACAGAATATCTAAAGATTTACTTTAAATTGTTAGGTATAATACTGTGTAATGCTATTGTTATGAAACAAGAATCTTTAACGATTGAGGAGTTATCATGAAATTAATTATTGCGATGATTATTTATTTGGCTAGTTTTATACTGGCTTTTCCGTATGCTGTCTCAGAAGATGTATTATCTGACGTCAAAAAGTATGAAACTGCTTATGCCGCGCAACCCTCTAGTAATGAAGTAATTTTTGAATTGGCAATGGCTTATGCTTATTCTGGTCAGGTTAAAGAGGGCTTAGATAAAATAAAGTTACTTAAGGTTGACTATGCTGATGTGGTTATTTCTAAGTATTCAGGAGTAAGATTAAAAAATGAGAAGGATTGGAAAAGTAGCTTTAAATTAGGCTTTGCTTATTATTTTAAGAAGGATAAAACAAAAGCTATTGAACTGTTTCGTGAAAGTTTTGATCGTAATCCAAAGAATGTATGGCCTTTGGGATATATGGCTTTGGTTTACGGAGAGATGGGAAATGTTGATGAGGCAATACGCATATGTCATCAAGCGTTGAAAATTGAAAAAAATGCTACAGGCATACATTTTTTATTGGCTGATGCTTATAAAATTAAGAAGAAATATATGAAAGCTATGAAACATATTTTAATAGTGGCAAAATTGCAAGGTAGTAAATGAGCTTTGCAACAGTAAAATACTTACTTGTTTTGAGCTTAATATTGGCCTTTACTTTATGGTTAACCTATATCATTACAAGCTATAATACACGACGCGGTGATTTGCATAAAAAACCCGATTCTGTGCCTGATTATATGTTTGAAAATATTACTATTTCTCAGTTATATAATGGTGAAATAGAATTTCAAATTCAGTCAAAAAAAGCGGTTATTTATGAAAAAGATAACCAGGTTCATCTAGTTGAGCCAGAAGGAATCTTATATGAAACCAAAAATACTATCATTGCTTTTAATGCGCCCTCGGCTAATTATCGCCTTAATAATTATGAGTTAACACTGACAAATGCTTATGTTGTGTATGCTAATAATCAAAAAGCATTTTGGCTGTTTGCACCACAGTTAAGGTGGAAACCTGGTATTTCAGTAGTAAAAACAGAGGGTGCTTCATCAATTATTGGAAGCGGTCTTGATATTAAAGCAAACTCTATAAATATAGACGTTAAAAACAATAGAATATTTTTGCAAAATAAGCCACAATTGCGGGTATCGCAACAATGAAAAAACAGTTAATCCCTTTAGATGAATTTGTCACAAGTCAAAGCCTTGTATCTCGGCGCGATTTATTGGCGTTAATTAATCAAAATAAAGTTAAAATTAACTCGACCATTATAAATGATTTAAAACAGTTACTAGATCCTACTTTAGATAAGGTGTTTATAGATGGTTCTCAAATAAAAAATCAACATAAGTATTTTTATTTAAAGTACAATAAGCCAAAAGGTATCTTGTCGACTATGGAAGATCCAAAAGGACGTGCTTGTATTGGGGATGTTATAAAATTGTTAAGACTACCTTTATTTCCGGTAGGGCGTTTAGACCGTGAAACCACAGGATTGCTGATTTTAACCAACGATGGCGCATTTTCTCAAAAAATTTCTCACCCTTCTTTCGAGTGTAGTAAACGCTATAGTGTTGGTTTAGATAAGCGTTTAACAACAAAAGATCAGACGCGCTTATTAACAGGAGTTATTTTAGAAGATGGTCCTCTGCGCTTTAAAGAATGCCAGGCTGATGATAAGCAATTAATAGTCTCAATTAGCGAAGGCCGAAATCGAATTGTTCGTCGTACATTCGAATTACTAGGGTATTCTGTATTAAAATTGAAGCGAATTAGCATTGGGGCCCTCGAGTTAAACGATTTAAAATCGGGTGAAACAAAAGCTTTTACTCGAAGTGAATTAAAATTTTTTGGGATCTCCTAAATATTGACACTCTGAACTCTTTTGATTACCCTACAGGAAGTCAATTGGCGGCGTAGCTCAGTTGGTTAGAGCACACGGTTCATACCCGTGGTGTCATTGGTTCAACTCCAATCGCCGCTACCAAGTTTCTAAAAGGAGACGGTCACAAAACGCTTAAGTTTTATAATCAGCGACGACTCCGAATACACTGCATCTGCTTTACCCATGTATCACAAGCTAGTATAATGATTGATTAATACCAAATAAAAAGGACTTTCATGTTTAAAAATATTAAAACTTCGTTGCTGTTTTTTGCCCTGTTTTTTATCGGCTCTACTTTATTTAGTGATTTATTGCCCGATTTTTTTTGGTTTAAATCTATTGGTTATTCATCTATCTGGTTGTTCAAACTTAAAGCGGAATGGGCTGCTTTTGCAGCATTTTTTGTAACAGCATTATTTTTTATAAGTCTTAACGTACGGCTTGCCAACAAAAATTCTGAGTCATTATCCGGTCAATCTCAATTTTCGGTAAATACGCCTTTTAAAGCCTTAAACAATTTTCTTGAAGAATTTCAAAATAATCAGAAAGTAGTAGATAACCCTGCCAAGAATTACGCTAGAAAGTGGTTGTTAAGAGTAGTTTGTATAGTTGTTTCGGTGTTTTTTGGTTTAACTGCCAAACACTGGTGGCAAGAAGCCTTTTTGTATGTTAATCAGGATTTATACGGATTAACAGACCCAATTTTTAATAAAGATATTTCGTATTATTTATTTACATTACCATTCTTTAATCATATCCAAAATTGGTTTTTAGGGCTTTTAATCATTACCTCACTCATAGTAGGGTGGATATATTTTTCTAAAAATATTTTATTAGTGATATTTTCAAAAAATACTAATTTTAAATCTATAAAGACACATTTTATTTTATTGCTTAGTTTAACTTTCACTTTACTTGCAATTGGTTCGCATTTCTCAATTTATGAGTTAGTTTATTCTACAAGAGGAGCTGTTTTTGGTGCCGCTTATACGGATATCTCTATTATTTTACCTATAAAGAAACTTTTAGTAGCTTTGTTTACTCTGCAAGCGCTTAGTTGTTTGTTTTTGCTGAGAAATACTAGTATTAAATTGCCTTATTTGGTGTTTATCACTATAGTTTTGACTCATATTTTGGCTTTAAATATACTTCCTAATCTTATTCAAAACTATGTTGTATCGCCAAATGAGCTGGAAAAAGAAAAAAAATACATAGAAACAAACATAGCGTTTACACGAGAAGCCTATAAACTTACAAGTATTCAAACGCAGGATTTCCCGGCAAAAACAAATTTAAGCTTGAACGATATACAAAAAAATTCTGCTATTATCGATAATATTCGTTTGTGGAACCAAGAGCCACTTAAGCAAACATTTTCACAATTACAAGAAATAAGGCCGTATTACGAATTTGCCAATGTTGATGTAGATCGATATTTAATTAACGGAAAATTGCAGCAAGTCATGCTTTCGGCGCGTGAGTTAGAAAGTAACGATTTAAGTGCACAAGCCCAAACTTGGATAAATAAACATTTGGTATACACACATGGTTATGGCGCTTGTATGACCCCCGTTAATAAGATTACTGAAGACGGCTTGCCAGAGTTTTTTATAAAAGACTTACCGCCACAGTCCAGTATTGATTTAAAAATTACTAGACCTGAAGTGTATTTTGGAGAAAAAACTAATAATTATGTGATTGTTAATACCAAGCAAAGCGAGTTTGATTACCCGAAAGGTGAGTTAAATGTATATACTAATTACAGCGGCAAAGGGGGGATTCATTTAGATACTCACTTTAAAAGAGCTCTTTTTGCGTTTAAATTAGGCGATTCAAAATTACTAGTGAGTTCGCAAATAAATAAACAATCACGTTTAATGTATGATAGAAATATAGATGTTATTGTTCGAAAAATAGCCCCATTTTTAACTTACGATAAAGATCCTTATTTGGTCATTACTAATGAAGGTCGAATGAAATGGATACTCGATGCTTATACAATGTCTAAATATTTCCCTTATTCACAGCCTATTAAGGGGAATGTGAATTATATAAGAAATTCAGTAAAAGTAGTGATTGATGCTTATGATGGTACTGTTGATTTTTATATTGCAGACTCGAGTGATCCGATTATTAGAGCTTATTCAAAAATATATGTGGGTTTGTTTAAAAATATCAGTGAAATGCCTGATTCTTTAAAGTCTCATTTGCGTTATCCAACTGATTTATTTACCGTACAAGCGCTTATGTATAGTACGTATCACATGACAGATCCGCAAGTTTTTTATAACCGAGAAGATTTATGGTCTTTGCCCACTGAAACTTACGGTGAGTCTGAGCAAACTATGCAGCCCTATTATTTAATTACAAGATTACCGGGCGATGTAAAAGAAAGTTTTGTATTAATGCTTCCTTTCACGCCAACGAACAAAAATAATATGATTGCTTGGATAGCTGTAAAATGTGACCCTGAAAATTATGGGGAATTTACAGTATTAAATTTACCCAAAGATCGAACTATTTATGGTCCAAAGCAAATAGAATCACGTATAGATCAAGATACAGAAATTTCGAAAGATTTAACCTTGTGGGGGCAGGTTGGTTCGCGTGTTATTAGAGGTAATTTAATGATTATACCTATAGAAGAATCGATATTATATGTAGAGCCTGTGTACTTGCAAGCCACACAATCAAAAATGCCAGAGTTAAAACGTGTCATTGTGTCGTATGCAGATGCGATTACGATGAATGATAATTTATCAGAATCGATACAATTTATTTTTGGTGGAAATTCTTATTCTGAAAAAAAAGACATTACAAGTGAGGCAGTTAAGACAGAAAAAGTTGGTACAACAAAGAAAGTAAAAGAAATTTTTAAAGACTTAAAAAAACAACTTCAACAATCAGAGTGGGGTAATTTTGGTCAAAAAATGGAAGAGCTTGAAAAAGCTATCGGAGATTTGACAGATTAAAGCGAATTTACTCGACAACTTTAGTTAAATGAGAAGTCCATTACAACAAGTTGTTCAGAAAACTCCAGAGATATCTGAAAGTTTCGTTTAACTTGCAATTCTTTATTAACTGAAATTGGTAATATTTCGCGTTTTTTTTGATTTGGGTCATTCGCATCATTTATTTTCATAATCCTGTGTTCCCACCGGATTTCATTAATAAACAATTATTTACAAATTAATTTACAATTTTTTGTGATTTTCAAGTTTTGCTGTCTTTTTATGTTTACCATTAAAATTACTGAGGTATAGAAGTTGTATGTCAGCCAAAAACAATATTATAAATTTGAATGAACATCTGAATGAAATTAAGATAGCTACTTTACATTCAGATAAAAAAAACGAGCGTATAAATCAGTCTTTTATGTTGGTTATTAAACATATACGGGCTTATTTTGATGAATACTTTTCTACCCCTGAAAAGCAACGAGCTGAAATGCTTTGTGATAAAAATCCTACAAAATTAATTGTTCCTACCCGTTTATTTTTACATGAGGTACTAAGTGGGCGATCAAAAAAAGAAAGTATCACTCACACTCTTGCTGCAAGCAAACAGGCCAGTGCTTATTTTTTACATGTTTTTGCAGAGAATTATAAAGAGCTAGACCGTAAACACAATGCTATCGATCATGATTTTATCGAACATTGTGCAAAAAATATTCAATCAGCTTATAACAAAGAGCTCGAATAAGAAAATTACAAATTCGTTTAATATTAAGCTCACATTTAGTACAATAATCATTATTATCAAAAATTAATGTCAGACGTTTGTTTGTTGTCGAATTCATGATACGTTCTACGTATTAAACTGTTCGGTGCATAGTCATCTAGCCGTATAGGTCAAAGAAAGGGAGTTAGAAGTGAAAAAACAAAGAGAGCGTATAGCCATTATTAGCGGACATAGAACAGCCTTTGTAAAATCTGGAACGATTTTTAAAGATGTTGCGGCAGATGATTTAGCTGCGATTCTACTTCGCGAACATTTATTACGTTCTGAATTAAGTCATTCAGATATCGATGAAGTGATTATTGGCTGCGTCGGACAGCCCTCTACAGCAGCGAATATAGCACGTGTTGTTGCTTTAAAGGCGGGACTGCCTAATTCTTTGCCTGCTTATACTGTGGCAAGAAACTGTGCGTCTGGTATGGAAGCCCTTTCGACTGCGTCTAACCAACTTTTGGCTGATCAGGCAGATATTTTGATAGCAGGCGGCACAGAGAGTATGTCGAATTATCCCTTGGTATTTTCTAAAAGAATGACGGCTTTATTTGAACAGTTAATGAAGGCTAAAAGTTTGGGAGCCAAATTAGCGGCTTTATCTAGCTTCAGACTTAGTTTTTTACAACCTAGAATTACCCTTATAGACGGATTAACTGATCCGGTTTGTGGGTTAATTATGGGGATTACAGCTGAGAATTTAGCGAGAGAATTTAAAATTATGCGGGAAGAACAAGATGAATTTGCTTTAGAAAGCCATAGACGAGCTTTAAAAGCTCAGGAAAATAAACAGTTATCTGAAGAAATTATTCCTATTTTACTCACAAATCCTGAATTAATTGTTGATAAAGATAATGGTCCGCGAGCAGATCAATCGCTAGAGGGATTAAAAAAATTAAAGCCTTATTTTGATCGTGTGAATGGGACGGTTACTGTCGGAAATGCCTGCCCAATTACCGATGGGGCTTTTGTGATGACTTTAATGAAAGAATCTACAGCAAAAGCTAGAAATCTAAGCCCGATAGGGTATATTTCTGGTTATAGTTATGCTGGCCTTGAGCCGCATCGCATGGGGTTGGGGCCTGTGTATGCTACTGCCAAATTATGTAAACAGCAGGGATTAAGCATGAGTGATTTTGATTTGATTGAAATTAATGAGGCATTTGCAACACAAGTTATTGCTTGTATGAAAGCTTTTGAGTCAGAGTCTTTTGCAAAAGAATTTTTAGGTTTAGATGCTGCACTTGGTAAAGTGGATTACAATATATTAAACGTTAATGGGGGTGCTATTGCTTTAGGTCATCCCGTGGGTGCTACTGGCGGGCGTTTGGTATTAACATTGTTATTAGAATTAAAACGCCGTGGTTTAAAAAGCGGTTTAGCGTCGCTGTGTATTGGGGGTGGTCAAGGGGCTGCCTTTCATGTGGAGACAGCCTAATGTTAGAACTACAGAAGAAAAACTCTATTGCTAGTATTGTTTTTAATCAGGAAAATTCTAAAGTAAATATTTTGTCGTTGTCTGTTATGAAAGAATTCGACGTTTTACTAGATGAAATTGCTTTAGACGGTACTATAAAAGCTTTGGTAATTAAATCGACTAAACAGGATGTTTTCATTGCGGGTGCTGATATTTCTGAAATACAAGATATTGAAACAGCCAAAGAAGCTTATGAACTTGTGCGTATGGGGCAGGGGGTTTTTGATAAATTACAATTTTTAGGTATCCCTACAATTGCAGCGATTAATGGCGCTTGTTTAGGGGGCGGTTTGGAATTGGCATTAGCTTGTAAGTACAGAGTGGCTTCGTTAAATTATAAATGTAAGCTTGGACTACCTGAAGTGCAGTTAGGGATAATTCCCGGATTTGGAGGCACACAGCGCTTGCCTCGACTTATATCATTATCTAATGCTATTCCGCTGATTGCTTCTTCTAAACAACTCGACGCTATTAAAGCCTATAAGTTAGGCTTAATTGATGCTTATTTTCAGGCTGAATTTTTTGATAGCGATACTGATAAATTAGTTCAAGAGATTATAGAAAAAAAGTCTCGTTATCATCACATAAAATTACGGCAAAAACGTGGTGTGATTAGCCGTTTTATCGATTACAGCTCGCTTGGACGTTTTATTATTTATCGTATGGCAAAAAAAAGTATTGTGTCAAAAACAAAGGGGCAGTATCCGGCGGCGATTTTTGCTTTAAAGGCTATGGTTTTTGGTTATGGAAGATGCTTGAAATCGGGTTTGAAAATCGAAGCTAAATATTTTTCTAAATGTATTGAAACAGATGTATTTAAGCAATTGCTACACTTGTATTTTGCTAATGAAGAATTGAAAAAAACAGGCTATGAAAAAATTGCTATTACTCCGGTTCATCAGGCAGCTGTTGTTGGTGGTGGCTTAATGGGTTCTGGTATTGCATGGGCCTTTACGTACATAAAGATACCGGTGATTTTAAAAGAAGTTCGATATGACTTTGCTTTAAAGAGTTTGAAAGCTATAGAAAATATACTGCTTTCCTTGAAAAAAATTAAAAAAATATCAGCAAACGAGCTAAGCCAAGCCATGCTTCGGGTCACACCTAGTATTGATACGGCATTGTTAAAAAAAGCCGATTTTGTGGTTGAGGCTATTGTAGAGGATATTAAGATAAAACAATCGGTTTATGCGGACATCGAACAAATAGTGTCAGAAGAGTGTATTATTGCTACGAATACGTCTTCGTTGTGTATTGACGAGTTATCGGCCTCCCTAAAGTATCCGGAACGTTTTATTGGTATGCATTTTTTTTCGCCAGTTAATAAAATGCCATTGGTTGAAATTATTCCCTCTGAACGCACAAAAAAAGAAGTGATTGCTAGTACTATCGCTTTGGCGAAACAGATGAAAAAAACGCCTATTGTTGTTAAAAATTGTCCTGGATTTTTAGTGAATAGAATTTTTTTGCCTTATATTAATGAAGCTATGAATTGTGTGTTAGATGGGGCATCTATTGAAGAAATCGATGCTATCTTTTTAGAATTTGGGATGCCAATTGGCCCTTTAGCATTGGCAGATGAGGTAGGTTTAGACGTGGGATTAAAAGTATTGTCGGTACTTGAAAATGCTTTTCCTGATAGGGTTCATGTACAAGAGTGTTTTAAGGCTCTTGCAAAAGAAGGCAAGTTATTAGGTAAAAAAAGTGGGGCTGGATTTTATGTTTACAAAAAGAAATCTAAAACTGTGAATAAGGACATGATGAGTTATATTAGCGCGTCTATTAGTAAGAAGACTCTTAGTAAGCAAGATATTCTTGATCGTTGTATTTATGCTATGCTTAACGAAGCGGCCCTGTGTTTAGACGAAAAAATTGTTGAAAAACCTAGTGTTTTAGACATTGCCATGATTATGGGAACTGGTTTTCCTCCATTTAGAGGTGGTTTGTGTCGTTATGCGGATAGTGTTGGTATCACTCAAATTGTTGATCGATTAGCGTATTTTGAAAAACATATTGGAAAACGCTTTAAAGTGGCTGAGTTTTTACTGCAGTTGTCTGAGACTAAGCAATTATTTTATCATAAAGGAGAATAAAGTATGACTATTTTACTACAAAGTTGCCTTGTTATTTTAGCGATCGCGTTATTTACAGGGGCGCCATTATGGTTTTTTTCGGGGCTTATATTAGCTCTTCTGTATGCATTGCTTGTTCCTCAGTTTTTATTGTTTGTTTGTGCCGGAATTTTATTGCTTTTTAATGTCAGGTCCATTCGGCGTGTTTTAGTTACGTCGTTAATTTTTTATGCCATTAAAGTTTTAAAGTTTTTGCCAGTTATTTCGCAAACTGAAAAAGAGGCCATCGAAGCTGGTTCTGTGTGGATTGATGCAGAGTTGTTTTCTGGAAAGCCTGATTTCAAACGTATATTATCGCAAGATTATCCTAGTTTAACAGACGAAGAACAGGCTTTTATGGATGGTCCTGTAGAAAGCTTATGTGCGATGGTAGAAGATTGGGATGTGTATCAAAAACGAGATTTTACAGAGCAAACATGGGACTATATGAAAAAAGAAAAATTCTTTTCTTTAATTATCCCAAAAAAATATGGAGGTTTAGGTTTTTCGGCCTTGGCTAATTCTGCCATCGTTGCCAAGTTAAGCTCTCGTTCTACTCCACTTGGAATTACGGTTATGGTTCCCAATTCTTTAGGACCTGCAGAGTTGTTGGTTCATTATGGGACAGAGCAACAAAAAAATTATTATTTACCTCGCTTAGCTATAGGTGAAGATATTCCTTGTTTTGCATTAACCGAGCCAGGAGCTGGTTCTGATGCCGGTGCTATGTTGTCGAAGGGAGAAATATTTAAATCAGAAAATGGGTCATTAATGATTCGTTTGAATTGGAACAAACGCTATATTACTTTGGGTGCTAAAGCAACAATTTTGGGCTTGGCCTTTAAATGTGTAGATCCAAAGGGCTTACTTGGTAATAAAAAAGATTTGGGTATTACGTGTGCGCTTATACCTTATGATACAGCAGGAGTTGAAATTGGTAACAGACATGATCCACTCGGAGTACCATTTTACAATTGCCCTATGCGTGGAGTTGATGTTGAAATTCCTATAACCTCGGTTATAGGGGCTGAAAAGGGTATTGGTAAAGGATGGTCTATGTTAATGGAAAGTTTATCGGCAGGAAGGGGTATTTCGTTGCCAGCAAACTGTACTGGTGGAACTATGCTTGTAGCGCGAGCGGTTGGTGCTTATTCGATGTTAAGGCAGCAGTTTGGTATTGAAATCGGGAAGTTTGAAGGAATTCAAGCGCCATTAGCTGATATAGCAGGCGGGGCTTATTTTTTAGAAGCAGCGCGACGTTATACCTGCGGAGCCTTGGATCAAGGAGCGAAACCAGCTGTGGTAACGGCCATTACCAAATATCATTTTACCGAATATTTTAGAAAAGTTATTAATCATGGTATGGATATTTGCGGAGGCGCTGGGATTTCATTAGGCCCTAAAAATTTGTTGGCTCATCCGTATATAGCTTGCCCCATTGGGGTTACCGTTGAAGGAGCAAATATTTTAACCCGAACTTTAATGATTTTTGGTCAGGGGGCCATTCGTTGCCATCCCTTTGCTTTACAAGAAATTCATGCCGTGGAAGAAAATAATTTGGCCAAATTTGATAAAGCATTTTGGGCGCATATTGGTCATGTGATTCGTAATTTTGTTCGCATGCTGTTGTTATTTGTAACGCGAGGATTGATTGCAAAACCGGCTAAATTAAATCAGTTAACCAGATATTATCAAAAATTATCGTGGATATCGGCTACTTTTGCATTTTTTGCTGATTTGGCTATGATTTTGTTTGGCGGGAATTTAAAACGCAAAGAAAATATTACAGGTCGTTTTGGCGATATTTTGTCGTGGATGTATGTATCGTCTGCTGTCATGAAACGCTATGAAGCAGAAGGGAGTTTAAAAGAAGATTTGCCCCTCGTGTTGTGGAGTTTGCAATTAGCCAATCATAATATGCAACAGGCCTTTTTAGGTTTATTTGATAATATGGGGATTTTATTTAAAATACCTAAATTCTTATTTCAAATCAATTCATTCGGCTCAATGCCTAGTGATGAGCTGTCGTTAAAGGTAGCCATGAGTATACAAAAACCCGGTAAACAGCGAGATAGACTTACAGATGGTATGTTTATACCCAAAGAAGAAGAACAGCATTTGGCTAAAATTGAGAAAGCATTTTTACTGATGCATGAAAATAAAGATCTGTATAAAAAATTGTTACAAGCTCAACGTAAGAAACAAATAAGAAAAGCAGATACAGATAGTATGATTCAAGCCGCATTAGCTTGTGGTGTATTTACAGAAATTGAAGCCTCAAAGTGTTTAGAAGTCGAAGCGTTAAGGCGTGAGGTTATTTCGGTAGATGAATATACTCAAGAGGAGTATATTCAAAGGTCTAAATAGAGTTAAGGAATCAGTCTTAACACAGTGCCAATCTTTTGTTATGATAGGCCTTCATTAGTGATCCGGTAGCTCAGTAGGTAGAGCAACTGCCTTTTAAGCCGTGGGTCGAGGGTTCAAATCCCTCCCGGGTCACCACTTTCATTAAATCCAAATAATACATATTTCAATAAATCTAAATAATTACCTGTAATTTTATTAATGTAGTTTACGTAAACAACATTATGGGCAATCAATTATTACTTTACTTCATAATACATAAGGAAGGTTTATAATATGAAAGTCAATTATTTACAGCAATATTTGCGATTATTTTATCCATGTAATGCCATATTATTTGGTGTTTTTATGCATGGGTTAGGAAACAATTCTGTAGGTTCAAAAAGTGACAGCAGTTCAAAAAAAACATACGAAAGCCTGCCGAGTACCTTAAAGGTATTTCTTGCGAATGTAACATTTGGAGAAACAGAAAAATTACAATTGGTCGCAGCATGGAATAAAAATCCAGGAATAAAGAACGATTGGGGTAATTTAAAGGTTGGAAAAAGAGGTTTTGGGCTCAATATTGGAGCTCTTGCAGGACAAGTTAAGATTGTAAGACAATTATTGTCGATAGCAAATACACGTGTAGATTCAATACATTCACGAAAAGATCATATTAATCTAAGTTTACTTAAGGGAGTTATTCAGGCTAAGGCTTTTCAAGACATAAAATCTCTTGATGAGAAACAATATAAAAATGATCTCAAAAAATTAGCAACAGAGTTAGATATTAAAGGCAGTTTAACATTCATGTCTCTTTCGATGATAAACGATGCATTCCCTTTAATAAAATGTATGGATTATGTAGATATTGCGACTGTGATAGATGCTTTTAAAAAAGATCCTGATGCTGTAAGAAATAACGAAAGTAAAGATTTGAAAAATAATGATATTAATAAGAATGCTGAAAACTGTCCGGAGCTTTTGAAGTTTGCATTATCTAAGGCATTTAAAAGTGAAAAACCTGGTGTATTGAATGCAGCTTTACAATTTTTAGATAAATTAGCAGGACCTAAAAAATCAGAAATGCTTGCAAGTGTTATAAAGGACGGTTTCGATTCTCTTCTTTCTAAGGCTACGAATTCCTCGAGTAGTGATCTGAAATATATATCAACTTTGTGTGAATTAATATCTAGGGTTGAACCTAACGGTTTGCCTAAAGAGGTATTCAAAAGCCTTCAAAAATCGTTGCAAGGAATTTCAGAATCTTCTGTGTTGAGAAAACACTTTAAAGATCACCACGACAGTTTGTTAAAGGTGATTACTTCATTTTTAAATTGTTCGGCTCTTCAAGCAAAGGTTGATGGCAAATCTGATAATGGTTTAATTACAGTAGCTCATCTACTGATAATGTCGTCTGAGCTTTACCCTAAAGGATCTAAGTCAACTTATAGCAGCTTAAAGTCAAAAGATTTTAAAGACTTACTAAAGGATGATCCTGTAAAGTGTGTAAACCTTATTAAGTGTTTGCATAATTTGAAATCGGATAAAAATTCCAAGCTTATTGATTCTATTATTAAAGAAATATCTACTGATAGTGGTGACGCAATTTCTGCATATGAGAGAGTTGTATTATCACGAAATAAAAATAAAAATAATTTAACATTATTAAGCACTGCACTTAATAAAAATATTGACTCTTATGGAATCAAAGTAATTTTGAATGCCATATTAGAGGGAGGAAGTAGAGAAGATTTTTCTTTAGTACTAAAGTTTTGTATAAAAAATAAAAAAATTAATGATCTAAGCGAAGCTATAAGTAATATAGCGGATAGTTTTAATGATGCTACACCGCCTAACTATAAACACAGCTCTCTTAAAAGTTTTATTGATGTCTTTAAATCACGTTTTAAAGATCTTGTTAATGGTATAAATGTGCCCCAAAGAGACAGAGTTGAAATTAATGAAGAAAATGCTGTAGATATCATTACAGACTTAGTACGTCATCGTCAGTTTGATCAATTAAGCAAACGTTTATTAGGCAAAGATTCTCCTAAAGGTAAAGAAGTTAATGAAGCAGTCATGAAAGGGTTAATTCAAGCTGCTGATTTACCATCAATTGCTTCAGCTCCCAGTATTTTTAAAGAACTGCATACTATTATTATGAAATTTATCAATGAATCAAAAGAGTTGGCTAATGTTGGTCGTAAAGAACTTAGTGATTTTTACAGTGAATTAATTGTGTTGTCTGAAAAATGCATTAGTAAACATGCGATATTAAAAGGATCAGATTTATATCTAGATACTATAAGTCAACTTTATGAAGCAAAAGAAAATCCTATAAAACGCTACACAGAAGCTGAATATGATAGCGCAATTTTGCTTAGAGATTTATGTGAGGATATTACTAGTGAATCGGAGCAGGCAAGTAAACAATTGCAGAAGTTTAAAAGACTTTATAAGATATCAACACCGCCAATTTTGACGCTTTTGAACCATGGAGATCCTGCACCTGTTCCCCTAGACTTGGGAGAAAAGCTGCTTGATACGCTTGTTTCTTTAAATACGTCTGATATAGATGCTTATAAGCAGTTTACTGATCTTATTAAATCGATTCCTGGATTTGCCCCAAAACTTGCTTTTGCAGCGGCTAAAAGCGGTAAATATTCGTATCAGGTTTTGTTAGAAGATGAGAAGGGTTTAATATCAAATTTAAGTGCCGAAGTTTTAAAACAGCCCTTTACTATATTTGCAAATGAGCGTGGTGATGATCCCGCTAGGAATCAACCTAAAGAATCTACTCAAAGCACATTGGCTTTAGAGTTATCTGAAGGGTTAAAAAGAGAGTTTGCTTCTTCACCTAATTTAGATTCTTCTAAAGCAAGGTCGCTTATGAAATTATTAGAAAAATTGGCGAAATTTCCTGGATTACTTGAGACAGAAGTAAGGGGGTATAAGCGATTTAATGGAACAGACTTAGAAAAAGCAAAAAACAGAACGCCTTTAAAGGTATTGGCGAATCTTGTTATGAAGTCTAACAACCCGGTGCTTTTAGGGATTATTGGTGATAAATCGTTGAGTGGTACAGAGAAAGTGGAAGATAAGATGAGGGCAATACTCAATGCATTCGACGAAGCTCCTACTAAAGCTGCTGATGCTGATGCTGCTGCTGCTGCTGCTGCAGTTGTTCCTGGTCCTGTTGTTAATCCACCTGTTCCTGCTCATTTTGATACTACTTTGCAAAATTCTTTATTTTTAATTAATCAAGTGGTAGGCACTGTTCGTACGGCAGTTGCGGCTGATGTTGAAGTTGTTGATAAAAATGTAACATCCGCTTTAGGAGCCGCGCTTGAATCAGCGACAGCCCTTAAAACCAAAGCTGATGCTGTTTTGTTACAAGCGCAGGCTGAACTTTGTCTTGCTGCTGCAGACGCGGCTCATAAAGCGGCTATTGCTGCTCGTGCAGACGTGCCTGCTCCCAATGTTAGTGCTGTGGTGGCTGCCGATGCTGTTGTTGTTGACCTTGCTGCTTTAGTTAGTGTTCTTAAGGCTAATAAGGTTGCTACTGATGCTAAAGTAAACGCTGCTAATCAAGGAGTAGTTGTTGCTAATGAATCTCGAGCTGCTGCTAATGCTAAAATAAACGCACAAAGAGATCCTTCTAACAATGATTTGCGCACTACGGCTGATGATGCCGATAAAAGAGCAAAAACGGCTAAAATTGAGTTACAAAGATTAGATAATCTTGCTAAAACTAAAGAGAGTGATTACAAGATTGCTAAAACACTTTTTGATGTTATTCCTCGTGCAAATATATATGCTACTGCCGTAGCTGCTGTTAATGTTGCAGTAACTGCTGCTGCTGCTGCTGCACCAAACGTTAATATTCCTATTCTTACAGCTGGTGCTGGTGCTGGTGTAACTAATAATGGAGTTTTAACCAAAATAAATCAAGTTCAAGCTGCTGCTGCTGCTGCTGCTGCTGCTGCTGCTGCTGCTCCTGCTGCTCCTGCTGCTCCTGCTGTTGTTGCACCTGCTGCTCCTGCTGCTGCTGTTGTTGCACCTGCTGCACCTGATATTGCTGGTGCTATTTTAGCCGTTAACACTGCTTATGCTCCTGCTGTTGCTGCTGCTGCTGATAAGACTAATATTGATGCTAATGCTTATGCTGTGATAGGTTATGCTAACTATATTCAACTTATTACTAAACGTGATACTACTCGAATTACTGCTGTTGAGGCTAATCGTGTTAATACTGAGGCGCCTGGAGTGTTTTTAAAGGGGCTTATTCCTACTTTAACTATGTTGAATAGCAGTCGTGCTCAATCTAAAGATCCTGAAAAATTAATGAAAGATATCACGGAGATTATTAATAAAGTTAATGGCATTAATGATCCGCTTCTTAGTGATGATAAAAAAGCAGTTAATGATTTATGTGAGAGTATTATTAAGAAAAATTTCGAATCAAAAGGGTTTGAACAGCTTTTACCTAAATTAGAATCATCTGATGCTTCGATAAAAAACATTACTGGGAATATTTCTAAAGAGCTTTATTTATCTCGCATTACACAATTTGCAAAGGCTAGAAACAGTGATACAAAAGCTAGAAACAGTGATACAAAAGCCAACAGGGCATTAGTATCGTTGTTTGCACTTGACTTGACCTTACCTGCAAATAATGAACTTAAAAATGAAATAAAGGCACTTAAAGATAAAATGTTCGCTTTGGCGGAGTCTATAGATGAAGATACATCAGAGATAACTGTAGTAAAAATCTTAAGAACCTTAATCGCTATAGGTGCTGCGGAGTCTAGTGCTCTAGTTGGTGGTAATCAAGTTAGTACTCTTCAGATCTTTAAACCAATTGAAGAGATGTTAGCAAAAATAATGCGAGCTGGAACAGATGTTCGCGAAAACCCAATTTACAAAGCCTTTAAAAAGGTATTCCCAGAACAGTTACAGTCGTTGCTTGGTATGAAAGCACGAGATGGGCTTACTCAAAATTTGGATAGAGTAACGTTGTTGTTTGATAAGGCAACATTACAAACAAGCTTAGTTCCCGGTCCGGCAGCTCCGGCAGCTCCAGCTCCAGCAGCAGTTGAACCATTAGAAAGAAAAGCATTGCGTTATCTTTGCTTAGGAAGTAAACATTTCACTGATGAAACGATTTTAAGAAATATTTCAGCTAATATAACGGCTGCAAATTATGATGAGACACTTGATTTAATGACTCATGTCTTAGAGGCAAATTCGGCTTTAAAAGGTACTAATTGGTTTGCAACTCCTGCTCCTGCTCCTGCTCCTGCTCCTGCTCCTGCTCCTGCTGCTGCTGCTAATGATTTATTTCATGATCTTCAAAATGTGACCCCAGAAAACTTCGCTTTAAGAATTCGCCTGTTAAAGAGTTTAATTGAGAAAGATTCTATTACAGTTACATCTCAACTTC
>JBILGQ010000046.1:0-7052 GCA_044350955.1 Candidatus Marinamargulisbacteria bacterium
ACAGTCGCTAAAGACGTATCTGTCGCCGTAATAGTCACTCCGGTGCTTGCAGCTAAATCTGTATTCGCCTCTATACGTAAAACTCCTGCTAAAATACTAGCCGAAACCACGGATTCATCCTCAATGTCTAAACTATAACTTAAAGAATCCCCGTCTGGATCAGAAAAAAAATCGTTTAATTCTATAGACATTGCAACGCCATTTACATACAAATCCAAGTCTTTATTAGGTGTAGATACAACCGGACTATCGTTTATCTCTGTCACTGTCACCACAAAGATTTCATTTATACTCGCCCCACTTTCGTCTTCGGCATTTACTGTTACTGTGGCAGACCCAAATACATTCCATTTAGGAGTAATACGCAGTACATTATTTTCGGTACTAATGTCTAACAACGCAGTGTCACTTAAAGATACCTGGTAAATTAACTCTTCACCGTCAGTTTCGACATCTGAAAACACCTCTGTTAAATTGTAAGTAACAGCGCCTGAATTCTCTTCTACCGTGTAATCACTTATCTCGTCGCTAACAACAGGGCTATCATTTACCTCTGTCACAGAAAAAACAAAAGTATCAGACACTTCATTAACACCATCATTGGCAGTTACAACAAACGTTGTAATACCACTTTCGTTTGCAATAGGAAGAATTTCCAAAATCGCACCCGAAACATTATAAGTCACCACAGTATCAGGAGATATAGACACAATATAACTTAAGGAATCCCCGTCTAAATCTTCAAACACATCACTTAAATCAATGTTCGTTGTGACGCTGTCTTCAAGCACTGTAATATCCGATATAGCATTGGCGATTGTAGGCAAGGTTTTAACATTAATCGTAACTGTGGCCGGTTCAGAATACCCTGGCGCTGTATAGGCATAAAAACCCAGAGTATCTACAGGCGCTATCATCAATTGCGAATCAAAATACCCTTTTTCTGCCACAGGTTTCGCTACACTCAGATTATTAATTTGAATATGTTCATTATGATAGAATGCTGATGGAGTGCTTGGATCACTGATATCTAATACAGATAAATAACCGTCTGAAATGACATATAAATAATTACCACGTTTTTGCAAATAAGATATAGACTTTGTATCTTGAACCGTGAAATTACTTAAAGTACTTGGATTTGCAGGGTTGCTAATATCTTTAATGGTTAATACACCGTCAAGACGTCCAAGATACGCATAATCACCAGCAATTTCTATACTGTTATAATCGTTATTATCATCTGTTAAATTTAAAGCAGAAATAATATTACTTTCTTTATTGTATGTATATACGTTGAACCCAGCAGTTCCAACCGTATAGACATGTTCGCCCCTTGCACTGACATCTCTAATACTAGATATCGCTTGTGATTGTTTTACAGTTAAATCAATAGCGCTTTCATTTTTTGTACTAACAACAGAAAACCCCACTCCTCTATCTGCAACGTATAAATACCCATCAACGTAGTCTATCGTTTCATAGTTGTAACCATCAGCAGCATCAGCACTATTATGAATAGTATGCCCGATTAACTCGATTGCATCTAAATTACCACTTGTATTGACAGAGTATAAATAATCTTCATCTGTTTCTATAGCAACAGATCCAAACATCGCACCTTCTAAACTACTGGTATAGGTATCAAAATGCGGTAAATCTATATCAATATCTTCGACATATGTAATAGTTTTAACAGCTATACCTGCTGCACCCTCTGCGAAATAAAACAGATCTCCAACTTTTTTTACATCATAAGCAGTTACACTGCCACTACTAGCAAGTGATGTAAAAGCTACACGCCCAGCTTGTTTTGGATTAAAAATCCACCCACGAAAACTAAAGGTATCTGTTCCATAAAAATTTAAAGTTGGTGTATACGTATAATTAAACCCATCTCCAATTAAACTACCGTAACTAACATCGTCCACTATTTCTCTGCCTGTAGAACTTTCGCCTTGATCCCATACATAAAGATATATATCTAAGCTCTCATTGCTATATGCAGTCAACACTTGATCTTCAGCAACGATCGTTGAATTAATTAATTCGAAATCAATAATTTCATTAATGGTCACTCTAAAATAATCAGACACGGTATGATCATCTTCGTCAGTAGCATTTACTGTAATGCCTGTTGAGCCAAATTCCCCAGGTTTTGGTGTTATAGACAACACCCCGTCAGTAAGACTAATGCTTAAAACCGCTGTAGTACTTTGTTCAAACGAATAAGTTAAATTCTCTTGAGATGTTTCGGTATCCGAAAATACCGAACTAATATCTATATCAACAACTTCACTATTTTGACTAGCCGAATAATCGTCGATGCTATCTACAACATAAGGAACTTCTTGGGTAACAGTAACACTAAAACTATCGTAGCCCGGAAGCAATTCTTGATCCTTAGCAGTAACAGTCACTGTTGCCAATCCGTAAGCATCCAAAATCGGTGTAATGCTTAATACAGGCCCTTCAAGACTAACATCTAACAATTCAGAGTCACTCACACTTACTTCAAACTCTAAGTCTTCAACCCAATCTTCAATATCAGAAAATACCTCCCATAAATTCACCGTCACAGCCACAGAATTTTGTTCAATAGAGAAATCCGAAATCGGCTCAGACGCGACAGGCGCATCATTTACAGAACCAACAGAAAAAATAAACAGATCGTTTACGCTTGCCCCGCTCTCATCCTCTGCATTTACCGTAACGATTGCTGAACCATAAGCATTCACTCTGGGCGTGATACTCAATACATTATTGTCAGTACTAACATCGATTAAATCACTATCACTAAAAAACACCTGATAAAGCAAATTTGAATCACTAGTCTCATCATCCGAAAACACCGTTTCTAAGTTAATCGTAACCGTCGAACTGTCTTCAAACACAGTAACATCAGCAATAGGATTGTCTATAGTTGGTTCACTGTTTCCTGCATTTACAGTAATATTAACTGTTGCAGTTTGTGAATAACCAGGAGTGAGAAGAAGTCTGGCTAACATAGCCGTACTACCATGCGGAATAAACATATAATCTTCATCAATATAACTCCATTGATTCATCCATGCAGAGACAGAATTAATATCCGTTCCAGAAAGAACTACAGAAGGGCTTAATGGATTACTAACATCATAAACAACAAGTTTTGAATGAGAGTGAGAATACAAAAGATTATCAATTTTTTTAATATTTTGAAGAGTGATGTCTGTATGAAGCCCTACAATTGATGTATCAATTATAGTTATTGTCGGATTCAATGGATCGCTTATATTAACAATTGAAATATCACCTGTAAGATAGCCTCCCAAATAAGCATAATTACCCTCTACAATTATAGATTTAAATGCATTACCACTTAAATTATTAGAATCACCTCGTTGAGTAACAGTATTAGTCGTTTTATTATAAAGAAATATATCTATTGAAGAATCACCAGCTGTATATACATAACTATTTTGGACAGCAATATCACGTAGTGTTGCAGCACCAGGTACAGTTTTACTTATCTTAAAGGTTAAGGCTATATCAGAAGACACATTTCTTGTACTTAGAATATGAAACTCGGATCCAGTAGAGTCTCCCACATATATATAACCCTCAGATTCTATTATTTTAACAGGAGTTAAACTTGAAATAGTGACTGTATTAACCAAAGAATAATCGCTTAAGCGTATCATTCCTACTAAATTATCTTTAGCGTAATATAAATATTCTCCATCAGACGCTATAGTTTTTGAAGCATAAGTCGAATTTGCCAACGCTGTGCTTACCGTATTAAATGTATCGGTTTCTTCATTAAAACTCTGAATACCAATTCCATTAACAGAGTCGGCTAAATAAAAGTAATCATTTATCTTAATTACTTGTTTAATATTATGGTTAGACGCCGCAACCCCTACAGAAGCTATTTCATTTTCAGTAGCCACTATGCTTTCAATTCTATATTCAAAATTATCATTTCCAACATAGCCCTCTGTTGGAGTATAAATTAAATTAGGTGCTGTTCCAGTTAATGTCCCATGGCTTGGATTGACAAGCACCGTATAAGTTATTTCCCTATCATTAATATCATCCCCTAATAAGGTTATGTTAACAGAAGTATTTGCAGCAAGCTCCGTATTAATATTTTGAACAGATAGATTAGCTGCTAAAATGAAAGGGCTACTTACCCATAGCAAGAAAAAAATTAATGCAGAAAAAAATATGTTCTTTTGGAAAGACATAAAAGTATATATGTGCTTTTAAAGTAGATTAAACATAAATTTAGAGATAATCTAGTACTTAAATTGTATTTTTTTAATCCCTAAAATAAATAACTAATAGAAAAATAACTATTGTGGTTAAATGCGACTGAATTACTGGTTTCATAAGTATAATGTACGATTAAATCAAACATATTCAAGCCAAAGCCAAAGCTTACCCGCTCTTTAAGCTCGTCTAAATAATAACTTGTCTTGTAGCCTACTAATATATCTAAATACGAAAATTTAGGAAGATGTATTAAAGCCCCAAATGAGTAGGTAGATTCTTTACCGCTATATAAACGCATTTGCCCCATGGGTTCGATATAGGGAAGATAAATATGCGCCGCCAAAGTTGAAACCAATGGCAATGCTTCTAATCCATCATTATCATATTCTACCTGATTAGTCTGAAAAATATTTTTTGACGTTGCTGATACCATCACCCGATCACGCTTATACAAAAGCCCAATATCGCCATTTATTGTTGAACCGCTTACTGAATAAATTTTATTAAAATAATAATTTGCCGCAAAGCCCACTGTAATATAAGGTGCACATTCATAAGCTATCCCTGCTTTATATACCGAAAATAAAGCTCCGTAATAATCGCTAACTTCAAACGTATCGCTACCTTCAATCGTTTCAGGAATATCACTCACAACAGAGTCCATGTATCCAAGACCTAAAGACAGTTTCTTCCACTGTTTAGAGACAGCTATAGAACGGAACTGAACGTTTTCCATTAAAGTCGTAGTAAACAGTGATAAAGACTTAGAGCGTTCTTTTCCGATCATAGAAGGATTATTAAAAATATTATGTGCACCCAATGACACTGCTTCATTGCCACCAACCGCAATATATTCAGCCGTACTTCCGATATCAGAAATTAAAATCGAATCATTTGAAAAAATTGATGTATTTAATAAAATTGTCATTAATACTGACACTATTAATTTTTTAAAATTAATTTGCATATCCCTACCCCTTCTTGCTAGTTTTACCAACCTAACGAATTATTTTTTTCTTGGCAAAACTATAGAAATTTATGCCCATAGTAGAAAAATATAAACAATTATTTACAAATTTATATCCAGTGAATTTATTTTGAAAAAAACAGGATGCAAAAAAAAATCACAAAACATCGGTTTTTATATTTGGAATTCCGTTAAAGTTTTTAGATTAATCGCTTCTTAATCTAAACGCCCAATTCTTTTTTTATCTGACTTAATTTTTTTGAGGCAATATTTCGAGCTTTTTCAGCCCCTTTTTTAAGTTCGGTATATACTAGTTCAGGATTGGTTTTTAAGTCATCATAACGCTTTTTAGCAGGCTTAAAATACTCTAAAATCAGTTCAAACAAAGCTTGCTTCGCCTGGCCATAACCATAGCCTCCGCGTTCATAATTATTTTTCATCTCGTTTAATTGTTGAACCGAGGCAAAATAAGAATAAATTTTATACACATTACATGTCTCTGTATGTTTAGGCGCCTCAACAGGGCTTGAATCTGTAACTATCTTCATAATTTGCTTTCTTAGCTCTTTTTCGTCTAAAAAAATAGGCAGCGTATTATTGTAATTTTTACTCATTTTTCGGCCATCAGTGCCTAAAATAACAGGGGTGCTTTTTTCAATATAAGGCTCGGGAATAAGCAACAAGTCTTTATGCGTTTTGTTGACCGCTTCAGCAATATCACGGGCGATTTCGACATGCTGCTTTTGATCGGCCCCTACCGGCACAATGGCTGTATCAAATAACAAAATATCAGCCGCCATTAACACGGGATAACTATATAAACCGTGATTAATAGTATAATCAGGGTCTCTGTGATGCTGTATATTTTCATCGACACACGCTTTATAAGCATGGGCTCTGTTCAATAAGCCTTTCGATGCAAAACACGATAAAATCCAGTTTAGTTCGAATATCTCTGGTATATCGCTTTGTTTATAAAAAATACTCTTTTCAGGATCTAGTCCTAAAGCCAACCAAGTGGCAGCGACTTCGAACGTTAATACTTCCAAATTTTCTTTTGTGGTAGTCAAGGCATGATAATCGGCAATAAAATACAAACAATCATACGAATCAGTATAGCTCAAAGCTGGCTTTATGGCGCCCAGATAATTTCCGATATGCGGTAAACCAGTAGGCTTTATGCCTGTCAAAGAGCGTTTTTTGGTCACAAATTATCCAAAAAAATTCTGCATTTCTCGTTTAGCGCTATCAACAGAATCAGAGGCATGAATAATATTATTTTGAGTCGTCAAAGCATAATCTCCACGAATCGTACCAGGCTCGGCCTGCGCAGAATTCGTAGTGCCAATCATTTTTCTTACAATAGACACAACACTCTCGGCTTCTAACACTAAAATACATACCGGCCCCGACAGAATATAGTCTTTTAAACTAGGATAAAACGATTTTTGTGTATGTTCACTATAATGCACATCTACTTCTTTTTCAGTCAAAACGCGTAAATCACACTTTTTTAATTGAATTTGTCGTCGCTCAAAACGCGAAATAATCTCGCCAATTAATTGACGTTGAACGCCATCTGGTTTAATAAATACTAGTGTTTGTTCCATATAAGTCTCCTTTTAATTTCCTTTAACTGTTCTTGTACTTGATTAGGAGCAGTACCTCCGGGCACATTTTTCGCCAAAATAGCAGCCTCTACGGTAATAGCGTCGTATACCGAAGCCTCTATTTTACTAGAAAACGCTTTAAAAGTATCCAAAGATAATTCATGTAGCTGCACCCCTAATTCCATCGCCTTCAATACGACTTTACCCGTTATCTCATG
>JBILGQ010000047.1:0-7037 GCA_044350955.1 Candidatus Marinamargulisbacteria bacterium
AGTTTGAATATTTGGGAATACCGATAAACGCTTCACCGTTTCAGGCAACATATTTGTACCCGTTCTACCCGGAATATTATACAGCATAATAGGAATAAACGAATTTTTTGCAACGGTAGAAAAATGTTGATAAATACCTTCCTGTGATGGTTTGTTGTAATAAGGCACCACTTGCAATACCGCATCTACACCCGCCTCACAAGCTTTTAAGGTAGACTGCAAAGCTGTTTTGGTACAATTCGAACCCGTACCTGCCATAATAAGGCCCTTAGAACCAACCCCAGCTTTTACATGTTTAAATAATTGAAATTCCTCATCATGAGACAATGTCGGGCTTTCTCCGGTTGTTCCGGCAAGTAAAATTGTTTGGCTGCCAGTCTCTAATAAATAATTGGCAATACGAACCGCTTCATCATAATTCACGTCGCCATTGTCATAAAAAGGCGTAATCATAGCAGTCACTAAGCGGCCTAAATCAAGCATAAACTCTCCTTTAATTATTCCTCTTTAGTGTATCAAAGCATGCTCTGATTGACACTAGGCATTCACTCCAGAAGACAGTTCTGACGAAAATTCAGACGAAGATTCAGATAGCAAACTGCTTGCAGGCTCCTCCGAAGGCAAGGCTTCTACGTCACGTAATTTTCGTTCTATCGTTCGTGTTTTTCTTGCGGCATCTTCTAGTGTGTTTCCGGCTTCTTTAATTTTCTTGTGTGTTTTCTCTAAAATATCGGCAAATTTTTGAAATTCTGTTTTAACCATCCCCAACACCTGCCAAACCTGACTGCTTTGTTTTTCAATAGCCAACGTTTTAAAGCCCATTTGCAAAGAATTCAATAAAGCCGCCAATGTTGTTGGACCAGCCAATAACACCCTATGTTTATGCTGAATATCCTGCTGCAACACCGACAAACGCAGCACTTCGGCATACAGACCTTCTGTTGGTAAATATAAAATCGAAAAATCAGTAGTATAAGGAGGATCACAGTATTTATCTTGTATACTTTTTGCCTCTGCCAAAACACGTCGCTCTAATTGTTTAGAAAATTGTTGTATGTCGTCAAAGTTCCCTCGATCTTGCGCGTCTAATAATTGGTGGTAACAATCAAGAGGAAATTTGGCATCTATAGGCAGCCAAACCGTCTCGTTGTCGGTTCTTCCGGGTAATTTTATAGCAAAATCAACAAAAGCCTGCGAATTCTTTTTGGTTTTTACCTGTGTTTGATACTGATCTTTAGTTAATAGTTGATCTAAGAGATTTCCGCACAACACTTCTCCCCAAGTACCCCGCGTTTTAACGTTACTCAACACTTTTTTTAAATCCCCAACACCCGATGCCAGTTGTGTCATTTCGCCTAAACCTTTATGCACAATTTCAAGCCGCTCAGAGACAATTTTAAACGATTCACCCAAACGTTTTTCTAGTGTTTCATGCAATTTTTCGTCTACAGTTAGGCGCATTTGTTCTAATTTTTGCGAATTATCTTTTTGCAAAGACTCTAATCGCTTTTCTACAGTTTCTCGTAACTGAACTCCTCGCAAATCTTGTTGCTGAGTTAAGGCATTAAACTGATTAGTTAAAGCTTCGAGCTGATTTTTTTGCAAAGTAAACAGATCTAACACCCGTTTTAAAATGGCTTCGTGTTGATGACTGGCTTGACTGCGAAGCTCTTCACGCAATTGCCTAAATTGCTCTGAAAAAATAGCCTGTAATTTTTCTTGATTCTCTTGGAATTTTTGTTCGATTGAACCGTCTTTAAGCTGTTTAGACTGTTGTGCTTTTACATACAAAACGCAAAACAGAGCAGTTAAAATAAATAAGCCAATCTGAAAAGTAAGTATTAATGTAATCATAATTTAAACAGGACTTAAAAAGATGGGGTGAACGATGGGGCTTGAACCCACGACCACCGGAACCACAACCCGGGGCTCTACCGACTGAGCTACATTCACCACGACATAAGGCTTTGATATTCTAGTGTATTGCTAGGTACTTTTCAAGGCATCTTCGCACTCTATAGCTATCCTCAAAAACAAGACACAAAACAAGACTATGAAGGCATTTTAATATTGGTTATTATAGGAGTCATGACATCATTCAAAAAAATTCTTAAACAACACTGGAAAAACCAACGTAGTAATTATTGGTTTACTTTATTTTTTTTAGTTTTAGGCTCGGTATTTCACGCTCATAATACCCTGCGTCATCACTATGAATTTACCTCAAACAAACTGCTATTCGTTCAAGAGTCCTTACATTTTCAACGTATATTTATTCCTTCAATAAAAGAGTACTATCCAGATAAAACTGCTTATTTTGAATCTGTATCTGTCGTCTTTAGCGAAACGTCGCCGCCTTTAAGCGAAGCTGTGTCTTGGCTTAATTTTTTAAATGAAGCTAGGCAATCAAAAACACTTAAGCCCAGTATTCAAGAGACCGTTCAAAGCGCCTATACCAGCTTGAATTCCGCCTTAATTCGTTATGATATCGAAAACAAACGTTACGAAAAATTCACTCAAAAACCATGGGTAAAATTAATTACATTTTACAAGCACTACCCCCAATTACCTACATTCGATAGTTCACAATTAGACCGCAGTCATTTTCTTATCGTTCCTTAACATGACCCGACTAATATGAATCACATAAAAACCCTAGGCTTTGTTGGTTTCGGAAACTTAGCAAAAGCTATATGGGCCGGTTGTGAGCCTTTTATTTTAGAGCAAAACATATCTGTTTTATGCTATAAACCCAACCCAAAAAATCTACCAAAAAATATTAGTTCTGTAAGCTTAGAACAACTTTTAAACGACTCTGATATTATTATTTTAGCCCTTAAACCACAGCAAATTGAACTTATTATTAACCCCCTTTCTAAAACTGACTTTACAAATAAATGCTTGGTATCGTTATTAGCGGGCACTCCCTCTGCTTATTTTCAAGAAAGAATAAGTTCTCTCACTCATTTTAGTCGTGTAATGCCCAATACCTGCGCCTCTATTGGCCAAAGCATGACGCTAATTTCGCCTCTCACTAACACAAACCCTGTGTATAAAACCTTTATAACAAACTTATTTAATACAAGCGGAAAAACACTGGTAATTCCAGAATCACAGATGAACTTTTGCACCGCCTTAGCCGGAAGCGGCCCTGCTTTTTTATATGAACTAGCTCATCACCTCATACAACTGGCAGAATTTGAAGGCCTTACAAAAAAAGACGCTGAAACTATTGTATTCCAATTATTTAAAGGCAGCGCAGCAATGATGACAACTTCCCCTTTACCCGATCTCATACAAGCGATATCATCGCCAAACGGAACAACTGTCGCTGGCCTAAATACATTCAGACAGTTAACTATCGGATCACAGTTTCAAGAAGTCATTCAAACCGCTAAAAAACGCGCTGAAGAATTGTCAAAAGAGAAATTAAAGAGTTAGAATACGATATGGCCTATTATCTCGCATATAAATTATTCGATTTTACCTTCCAGGGCTTATATATCGCTTTATTGATTCGAACGCTGTTATCATGGTTTCGGCATGACCCTTACCACCCAATTGTAAATGTTATATATCGCATCACAGAACCCATTTTAGAGCCTTTCAGAAATATTATTCCTAGTATGCGCTATGGCATCGATTTATCTCCCTTATTTGCCTTCTTAGCCCTTGGCATCGTTCGTAAACTACTGTTTCAGTTAATGTTCTAACCCTTGCTTTTACCCGATCCTCCTACCAATCAAAATCTAAACATAAATCAAAATCCCCACTTATTTACTGATTTACAGCCTAAACAACAGGCTCCGTTAGCGTTTCAATTACGCCCAAAAAATTTAAGTCAGTTTATCGGCCAAGAGCATTTATGTGGTAAAACTGGCCCACTTCGCCGGATTATTGAAAACAAACAAAGTGCCTCTCTTATATTTTGGGGCCCAGCCGGATGTGGCAAAACCACGCTGGCAGAATTAATAGCAAAAGAAACTGACGCCTATTTTTTAACAATTAACGCCGTATCAGGTAGCATAAAAGATATTAGAGATGCACTTATTTTAGCCAAAAATCAAACTCAAACTATACTGTTTATTGATGAAATGCATCGCTTTAATAAAAGCCAGCAAGATGCCTTGCTTCCGGCTGTTGAATCGGGCTTAATTAGACTGATCGGCGCAACCACAGAAAACCCCTATTTTTATATTAACTCCGGCTTAATATCACGCTGCCAAATATATGAATTACAGGCACTTAGCCCTGAGGAATTAGTCTCATTAATACAGCAGTCTCTAAAAACAATCAACAAAACACAAAATTTTCAAGACGATCTGATACAAACAATCGCCCTACAAGCCAATGGCGATGCAAGAAAATGCCTTAATTTACTAGAACAAATACTAACTCACTTTCCGAATGAAACACAGTATACACACGAACAATTTAACAGTATAAGCACAAAAAAAGATCATCCGCGTCATGCCAACGATCATTACGATATGACCTCGGCCTTTATTAAAAGCCTAAGAGGCAGCGACCCTGATGCTGCGTTATATTGGATGCTAAGTTTACTAGAACAAGGCGAATCGGTTGAGTTTATCGTAAGACGCATGATTATTTTTGCCTCCGAAGACATCGGAAACGCTGATCCGCAGGCTTTTGTTGTTGCAACGGCCTTACTTCAAGCGGCGCGTTTTGTTGGCGAACCTGAAATTCATATAAATTTAAGCCATGTTGTGTGTTATTTAGCTTTAGCCCCTAAAAGCAATCGTTCTTATTTAGCCTTAAAAAAGGCCAAAAAATATTTAAGTGAAACCCCCAACGAAAGGGTGCCCAATCATTTAAAAGACAACCATTATGCCGGAGCTAAAAAAAATGGAGTCGGCAAAGACTACAAATACCCCCACGACTATGACTACGGGCTAGTTAAACAAAAATACTGGAGCGAGTCAGCCAAATTTTACGAACCAAGTACTATTGGCTTCGAAAAAAAATTAAACGACCGTCTAACTTATATTTTAAAAGAGGTAAAAAATGAACCCAAATAAAGTTCAAGTCTATTTCGATGGTCTATGTCAGCTGTGTTCACGCGAAGTAAGCCATTACAGTAAACAACTAGGAAGTGAAAACATTCAATTCGTAGATATCACTCATCCAGATTTTGACGCGTCTAAACTTGGGCTTGATCCTATCAGAGTCAACCAAAAAATGCATGTAAGAAAAATAAATGGAGAACTAGCAGTAGGGGTAGATGGTTTTATTACCATTTGGGAAACACTACCCCGTTACCACTATTTAGCACGGCTAATAAAAATGAAAGTACCACATGCCTTGCTTACACTAGGCTACAGCATTTTTGCCCGTTATCGTCATTATTTACCACGTAAAAAATCGAACTGTAGTACAAGCCCGTATTGCTTGCGATAGGCTCACCCTAGAAAAGCAAAATTATTTTAGAAACAAAAAAACATAGCTATTCTAGACAGATCTTTTTATTATTAATGTATGCCTAATTTATTATATCTATTACCAACTAACTTTGAACACGAAGGCATTCGTTTAAAGGTTATGGGCCAATTGGCCTGTTTAAAACAACACTACTCACTACGATTTATTTTCTTAAACTATAAACGACATTCGTCGTTTTCATCAAAAATTTGGCAAACGCTGCTATTTGAATTCCGTTCTTTACTAGCCATGTTAACCCATAAAAATATATACATTCGCTATAACCCAAAAGCCTTCTTTATTAATTTTTTATGTTTACCTCTATCGTTCTTCAAAACCATTTACATAGAACACAACACAATTATGGATACCGAACTTGCCTTTTTAAACCGTTACAAAGAACACCGTCTTCACTTAATCACATTAATATATTTATCACTGTCACGTTGCATTCATCTTGCAGTTAATAATGAACTAAAAAAAACTCTTGAAAAAAACGGGTTAAAGCGAATAATTTACACGCAAAACGCCTATTTAGCGCCTCCTCTTCACAAAAATTTTGTAGATTGGGATTTGATTAATCAATGCTTATCGTTTAAAAAAAGTGTCGATTATATGGTTATTTTTTGTGGCAGCGGTTGTGAGTGGCATGGCTTAACGGAAGTATTAGAATTAGTAAAATCAGATAAAGAGATTGGCTTAATCGTCGTGGGCCCATATAAAAAAATTACCCAAGAACGTTGTTTATTTATAGACAAACTAGACTCTGATACCTTAACTCAAGTAATTGAACGCTGCGATTTTGCCATTGGCACCTTTCGTTGGGATAAAATTGGCATTACAGAAGGCAGCCCTCTAAAAAGCAGGCAATTTTTATGTCATGGCTGCCCTATCATAACCAACTATTACGATTCTGCAGCTGACTATAGCACCTTACAGCCTTTTATTATTGATTATCGGATTCACGGTGAATCTTCCTTAGAAAAAGCCAAAAAGGCCAGTAGAAATAAAAAAGACTTAGCCAAAGATGCCAGACAATATTTATCGTGGGACATCTATTTTAAACAAGCCGGCTTACTCTAGTTCAAAGTATATAAGTTCGGATGGCGAAAACAAGCGCATAGGCGGGCCCCAAGTGCTGGTTCCCTTAGAGGTGTAAATATAACTATTCTTATACCGGTGTAAGCCATAAGCGTATTTATAACGCAGTTTTACTAAAAGATTAAAGGGCGGCAATTGGCCATTATGTGTATGACCCGACAATTGAAGATTAACACCTAAATATGTACTTTCTTCAAATTCTTCAGGTTGATGACGCAACACAATAACAGGCTTTTCTCTCTGATTTTGAGATAGAATTTTGTTTAAAAACTCTAAACTGTTCTGCGGATGCATTTCATCAGGTAATCCGATAAATACTACCGGTTCTTTTAAATAGTCTTCGTTAATTTCTAAAAAATTATGATCTAAATTAACAAAACCCATGTCACACAATGTCTCTTCATATTCACTATAAGTCGCATAAAAATCATGATTTCCTGATACCGCAAATTTGTAAGCTGCTTTTAACTCTTTCAAAGCGTCTATATGTGCTTGAA
>JBILGQ010000048.1:0-7026 GCA_044350955.1 Candidatus Marinamargulisbacteria bacterium
AGAGCAGTTTTTAAAAACAGCCGCTACAGAAACTGCGTATTGCCTAGAAATTTGTATGCATTTTGCACTCACACACCCCGAAATCGATTTTGTTTTTAGCGCCGACGAAATCGAAAGACTAAACACTTGCGGTATTTATGATGTAAAAGCTTTAGCCATTCACCTCTTTGGAAATTCTTTAAAACATCATTTAGTAGATGTTCACGAAAGCTTAGGCCCTGTAAAAATCACCGGCATTATTTCGGCCCCTACGCTTACCTTTCCGAATCGTCAAAAGCAAGTCGTGTCGGTAAACAATCGTTTAATTAAAAATTCACTCATTCAAAAAGCAATTTTAGACGCTTATCGAGACAGAATACCACAACGTCGCTTCCCACTCAGCATTTTAAATATTACGCTTCAACAATCAAGCGTAGATGTAAATGTACACCCTCAAAAACTAGATGTAAAATTTTTGAACCCAGGTTTTATTTTTGATGTCATTCCAAAAGCTTTATCACTAGCCTTACAACAACACAGCAGCCACACCGACTTAATTTCATCGCAAGTATTTCCTCAAGTAACACAAGCGCATACAGGGTTTACTATTTATGAACAACATCACTCATCAGACCCTTTTATCATAAAAAATACCCCGTATACTGCTGAAACAAAAATAGCGTCCCAGTTTTTCGAACCTCTCTCGCAACAAAGCGCTTTAAACTTTAGTCAATCGTTAGCACCTCTCGAATATTTGCAGGTATTTAATACCTATATTATTTTAAAATCCACACAAGGCGTTTATATGATCGACCAACATGCTGTTCACGAACGTATTTTATATGAACAAATCAAAAATTCCTTCCAAAAAGAGCAGGCAAGACAACTATTATTAGTCCCAGAAATCATCGATTTAAGTGCAGATCTTATGACTATATTTGAATCTGAAGCACAGTATTTTAGAGATTTAAATTTTATCTGCGAAGAATTCGGTCCTTCTCAAATTATAGTTAGGGAACAACCCTTAATATTTCAAAAAGCATCGATCAAAGATTTAATTAGCGATATTTTAAACCAACTAAAAGACATTCCAAACTCGTCACGTTCATTAACAGCCGAACAAAAAGATCGTCTGCAACGCCAAGCCTGTAAAGCCGCCATTAAAGCCGGTCAGCACTTAAGTGAAATCGAAGTAAAACAATTATTGCAAGATTTTATCAACTCCCCACAAAATTTTACCTGCCCGCATGGCCGACCCTTATATATTCACTTCGATAAACACAGGCTAGAATCTTTGTTTATGCGTGTATAAATTCTAAGTGCCAGGCTACTAAGCACAAAGAAGAGCCAGGGTTCCTAAATTTTCTCCATTACTAAGATACCAAATAGCAATTGACAAGACGTCATAGGCTTAAGATAATCAAAAACCTATGGCAAAGAAGAAATATTTAGTTATAGTTGAGTCGCCAGCGAAATGCAAAACGATTAGCAAATTTTTAGGACCCAGCTATGAATTAACAGCCTCCTATGGCCATGTGCGTGATTTACCTAGCCGAACTTTAGGCGTAGATATCGAAAACAACTTTTTACCCAAATACCAAAATCTAAAAGATAAAAGCAAAGTCATTAAAACCATAAGTGATGCAGCTAAAAAATGCGACATTGTATATATAGCAACAGACCCTGACCGAGAAGGCGAAGCCATAGCCTGGCACATCTTACACGCTGCAAAATTAGACAGCAGCAAAGCCAGACGCATCGTTTTTAACGAAATCACCGAAAAGGCCATTAAGGCCGCTATAGACGAATACAGAGACATAGACATTAATTTAGTAGATGCCCAGCAAGCGCGTCGAGTATTAGACCGATTAATTGGCTACACCTTAAGCCCAGTCTTGTCGCGAAAAATTCAAAAAGGATTAAGTGCAGGAAGAGTTCAATCAGTAGCCGTTAAGATCGTTGTAGAGCGTGAAAAAGAAATTTTAGCCTTTAAATCTGTGGAGTACTGGACTATAGAAAGCGATTTAGCGGCAACAGAATCGAATAATTTCACCTCTCGTTTAGTAGCGCAGAATAGCCTAAAAGAAAAATTAGAAGTAAATAACGAAGCCGATGCTATGGCTATTAAAGAGCAACTAGAAAATGCTAGCTACAGCGTAGACGATGTGATTAAAAGTCGTATTAAACGAAACCCAGTGCCTGCATTTATAACCTCCACACTACAACAAGAATCTTCAAGAAAATTAGGTTGGACGGCCAAACGAACAATGATAGTCGCCCAACAACTCTATGAAGGGCAAAGTATTAACGGTGAATCAACCGGTTTAATTACCTACATGAGAACTGACTCTACACGAATTTCTGATGAAGCCAAAGCCAATGCAATTTCTTACATTAGTACGAAATACGGTAAAAATTATTTAGGCGTTCTAAATAAAGAAAAGAAAACAAATCAAAAAGTACAAGATGCCCATGAAGCAATTCGACCCACTGATTTAACTTTAGATCCAGAATCCATTCAATCACAACTAAGTAATGAACATTATAAACTGTATAAATTAATTTGGAATCGATTTTTAGCGTCGCTCATGGCTCCGGCCGAATATGATCGCACCCAAGTCGTAATAAAAGCCAAAGCCAAAAAAGCCGATTATTTTTTACGAGCTTCCGGATCAATTTTAGTATTTGACGGGTTCACCAGACTTTATACAGAAGGCTTAGATGATAAAAAAGAAGATGAAAATAAAGAAGCCTTGTTACCCTCTTTAGAAAAAGACCAAAAATTAAAGTTAAACCAAGTGCTCACTGAACAAAAATTCACCCAGCCCCCGCCACGATATAGTGAGGCTACCTTAGTCAAAGAATTAGAGCAATTGGGTATCGGACGTCCGTCAACTTATGCTCCGACATTATCCACAATCGAAGACAGAGGCTATATCGAAAAAATAGATAAAAAATTACATCCCACAGAATTAGGCACTGTAGTTACAGAGCAACTAGAACAGTATTTTACATCCATTTTAGACCTTGCCTTTACCGCTGACATGGAAAAACAACTGGATGATATCCAAGAAGGCTCGCATAATTGGCCTGAGTTAGTGAAATCATACTATGACCCATTATCTGAGATGATTAAATCAGCCAACACAAACATGCAAAAACTATCGATATCCGAACGGGTATTAGGGGTTCATCCTACTACAGGTAAAGAGGTTATTGCAAAAATAGGTCGATTTGGCCCTATGATACAAATTGGCAAATCTGATGACGAAGACAAGCCAATATTTGCCGGCGTTGATGCCTCTCAAGATATTAAAACCATAAGTTTAGACGAAGCATTGGCTTTGTTTAAATTCCCTTTAACCCTAGGCCAATTTGAAGACTCTGATGTACTTATTAATCGGGGAAAATTCGGGCCCTACATCAAACATAACAATGTATACACATCAATACCAAAAGATACAAATCTACATAGCATTTCACTTAATGAAGCTATAGACATGATACAAGAAAAACGCCTAAAAGATGCCCAAAAAAACATTCATCACTTTGAAAGCAAAGACGGCGATATTTTAGTATTAAACGGACGTTTTGGACCTTATATTAGTTTTAAGAAAAAGAATTTTAAAATACCTAAAGAAACAGATCCTCGACAGCTAACGCTTGAGCAGTGTTTGGTCATAATCAAAAAAAAGAAAAAATGACACTCAAAGCGTCACTACATTACTGTGTAAAGCTAGTTACAAGACACTGGAAAATTAAATTAATTTCTTTGATAATCACTTTAATACTATGGTACTTAGCTAGACATTAGCTTTAATAATTTTTTATGACTGTTCTAGACTCACTCTTAAACTTAAACCACTGGGTAGAGCAAGCTAAATCTGAACATAAACACATTGGGTTAGTACCAACAATGGGAGCCTTACATGAGGGGCATTTATCGCTAGTGCGACAGATAAAACCCTATTGTAATCTTATATTAGTGAGTATTTTTGTGAATCCCAGTCAATTTGGCCCGAATGAAGATTTTTCATCTTACCCTCGAACGCTTGATCAGGATATAGAGCTTTTAAAAAAAGAAGGAGTTTCGGCGATATTTTGCCCCACGCCCTCGCTAATCTATCCGAACGGACACGAACACTCTGCACAAATTCATATACCTAAATTATCCAGCCTATACTGCGGAAAAAGCAGACCGCAGCATTTTGACGGAGTGTGTTCTGTTGTTCTACGTTTGTTTCATCTTAGCCAAGCTGACTATGCTATTTTTGGCGAAAAAGATTTTCAGCAACTGCAACTCATTAAACGCTTAGTTTCAGACCTATTTTTACCTATAGATATTTTATCGGCCCCAATTTACCGAGAAAAGAGCGGTCTTGCCATGAGTTCTCGTAATCGTTATTTAAACGAAGCAGAAAAACAAGAAGCCTCTAGCATTTTTAAAGCCATACAACAGGTACAAAATACCTATAAAACTGGCCAAACAAAAAGCGATCATTTAATAACGGTATTCAAACAAACTCTATCGCCACAAATAAAAGTTGACTATGTAGTCATCGTTGATCCAGATACACTGCTTGAAACTTCGGAATGCAGCCCACATCATCGCCTGCTTTTTGCCGGATACATCGGCAAATGCCGCTTGATCGATAACAGCAGACTAGAAAATAGTTCGTATTTGTCAAAACAACAGTAAATACATCGTGTTTATTTTTAAAATATTATTAATTTTACTTGAAAAACAAGCTCAATTTTTGGTATATTGACATTTATGAATAGGTGTTCATATTTGTCGCTATTTTATTAAAGGCTGTTTAAATAAATAAGGGTTTAGATGAAAGAATTTTCACATAGCATCGAAGAAAAAATCAGTCAGGACTTAAGCAGAAAAATGGTTTTTTTATCCGGCCCCCGACAAATCGGAAAAACAACCTTAGCTAAGCAAATCATAACAAATTTAAATGGTATTTATTTACTTTATGACAACAATGACGATAGGCAAATCATATTAAAACAAAGTTTTGATAAGAATGGCCTAATTTGTTTAGATGAATTTCATAAATACAGCCGATGGAAAGATTATCTAAAAGGTGTTTATGATAAGCATAAAGATCAGTTAAATTTTTTGATAACAGGTAGCGCTCGCTTAGATATTTACCAACAAAGCGGCGACAGTTTATTCGGACGATTTTTTTTGCATTTTTTATACCCCCTTACTCTTGCAGAGTTACATCAGAAAAAAATTCATTTAATCTCTGATTTTTTAATACCCCATGAACAACTTAATGGCTTAGAAGAATTAATGCAATTTGGCGGATTTCCAGAACCATTTTTTTTAGCAAAAGAAGACGAACTAAGACGCTGGAACAATCAAAGAAGAGAACTATTAATTCGAGAAGATTTGTCACAATTAACTCAAATTACTCTCTTAAGTATTGCAGAGAAATTAATGATTTTACTGCCCGATCGTATTGGCTCTTTATTTAGTTATCAATCTTTGGCCGAAGATCTGCATATTTCATCTCAAACCGTTCAAAACTGGCTGTATAATTTTGAAAGACTTTTTATCGTATTTAAATTGTTTCCGTATTCTAAACAAATAAACCGATCTATTAATAAACGACCTAAATATTATTTATGGAATTGGACAGATATTACAAACAAAGGCGCCAGATTTGAAAACTTAGTGGCTCTGCACCTTTATAAATCGGTTCAGACATGGCAATCTTTAGGTTTGACAAATTGCAATTTACATTTTATACAAGATCGATCTAACAAAGAGGTAGATTTTTTAGTCACTAAAGAAGGGCACCCCTGGTTTTTAGTTGAAGTAAAAGACCAAGATAGTACAATAAGCAAAAATCTCTTGTTTTTTTCTAAAAAGCTTAATATCCCAGGTATACAGTTGGTACAAAAAAAAGGGATGTTTAAGCAGATTGAAAACTGTATTGTTTGTAGCGCCGATCGCTGGCTCGGGCATCTTCAGTAAAATCTGCCAGAATTTCTTGTCTTTCTTGTTTTTCAGCAAAGAGCTTTCTATAATCAAGCTATGAAATTTATACTTGCAATCGAAACCAGTTGCGACGAAACCTCTGTGGCTATTATTAAAGACGGACACACTATTTTATCGAATGTCGTGTCGTCACAAATTAAAGCACACTCTAAACATGGTGGAGTTGTTCCTGAACTAGCCTCACGCTTGCACGCCGAAGCCATTCATATTGTGTTAGAAAAAGCGCTTATCGAATCACAAGTATCTTTGTCAGAAATAACGGCCATAGCTGTAACCATGGGACCAGGCCTTGAGGGATCATTGCTTGTGGGTTTATCTGTAGCGAAATCTTTATCGGTACTTCTGACTATTCCTCTTATACCCGTTAATCATATTCATGGGCATATTTATGCACATATCGCAAGCGACACTCCAATAAACTACCCCTGTTTGGCGTTAATCGTATCGGGGGGCCATACCGAATTTATTCGTATCGATTCATCGCAGCAATTTTTAAAATGTGGTAAAACACGCGACGATGCTGCCGGTGAAGTGCTTGATAAAGTAGCTCGTTATTTAAATTTAGGATATCCCGGCGGGCCAATTATTGAAAAAGTTGGCAAAGATGGCAACGAAAAAGCCTTTCAATTTCCAATTCCACTAAGACACACGCCTTTCGAATTTTCGTTTTCAGGTCTTAAAACAGCCGCAATAGATTTAATAGATAGCCTAGATCCAAACACACTCCCAATTCCCGATATCTGCGCTAGCTTTCAGTACGCCATTATTCGAGCTTTAACGTTTAAAAGTATAGAGGCCTGCAAACTATTGGGGATTTCACACCTTTTATTGGCAGGCGGGGTTACGGCCAATCAACGCCTGCAACAGGAGTTCGAAAGCCAATGCGCCAAAGAAAGTATCGCAGTCACCCGAATTCCACCAAAATTATGCACCGATAATGCCGCCATGATCGGCTTAGCAGCCGCCCATTTAAGCCATTATTATGAACTAAAGCCCGAAGACATCTATGCCAATTCTGGGTTAAGCGTATG
>JBILGQ010000049.1:0-6882 GCA_044350955.1 Candidatus Marinamargulisbacteria bacterium
GAAAAATATCTAGAACTATCTCAACAAAGACAATTAATGCCTGAAAAACAATTAACTGCTCTTTATTTAATATCCTTAAAGAAAAACAACGAACACCAGAAAGCCTCTGATCAAGCTAAATTTTTCTATTCATTAGATAAAGACCCTAGGTATGAAGCCTTCTTCTAATACTGACTTAATATTTATTAAAGCTATTTCGATAGGTATTGATTACGACTATCCCTCAAGCGACCTTTGGTCTATTGAAGATTCTTTAAACGAATTAAAGGAACTAGCCAAAACTGCTGACATTGAAATTATAAATCGCTTTACTCAAAAACGAGAAAAGCCAGATCGCACATCGTATATTGGCAAAGGTAAAACAGAAGAAGTAAAAACCTATATTACCGAGAATAGTATTGATATTATTTTAGTCGATGAAGAATTGAGCCCGTCTCAATCAAAATTTTTAGAAAAATTCTTCGAGAAAAAAATTATCGATAGAACCTCATTAATTTTAGATATTTTTGCAACACGAGCACAATCATACGAAGCAAAATTACAAATTGAACTGGCTCAACTCAACTATAGTCTACCCCGTTTAACCCGATTATGGACTCATTTATCTCGAACAGGTGGCGGCATTGGTGCCAGAGGCCCCGGAGAAAAACAGCTAGAAGTAGATAAACGCCAAATTGCACAAAGAATTAGCTTAATTAAATCTAAACTTGTTAAAATCCAACAAGATAGAACTATCAGACGCAAACACCGCAAAACAGTTCCAGTTCTATCAGGAGCTATTGTAGGTTACACCAATGCCGGCAAATCAACCTTAATGAACCGCTTAACACATTCCTCTGTTTTAGTTGAAGATAAGCTCTTTGCAACACTAGACCCAACTTCAAGAAAATACAGCGAAAACAAAAGCCATAATATAGTATTAACAGATACCGTAGGTTTTATACAAAAACTCCCCACATTATTAATAAAAGCTTTTTATTCTACCTTAGAAGAAGTTACTTTTGCTGATTTTATTCTTCATGTTGTTGATGCGTCACACCCTAATTTAGAAAAAGTTATTCAAGCCTCTTCCTCTATTATCAAGCAATTAAATGCCGATCAAAAGCCCCTAATCTATGTCTTTAATAAAATCGATAAAATAAGCAAAATAAATAGCTTTAAAAAAAGCATCGAAGCCTATCAGCCACAGCTACTCGTTTCGGCTATTCAAGATCCAACTCTTGAAACTCTGCATAATTCCATTACCGAATTATTAGACACCTTTCAAAAAACCATTACTTTCTTTGTACCTTATACGCGCATGGATATTTATAATCAAATTCACGAAAACGGCCATGTTCTTTCTGTTGAATACAAAGATAAAATAGAGGTCTTAGTGACTATCAACGACATTATAGGCAACAAAATAATGGCGTCTTTACATCAGAAAGAAGACTAAAAAAAGAGACGCGTTTTATCAAAAAGACGTTAATTGAAAAGACATTAAATCAAGAGACGCATTCAATGCGTCTCTACGGGCCTGTTATATACGTTTAGGTCTATTTCTTTTTCACTTTTCGCTACTACCACGGCTACGGCAAAATCGCCAGCAACATTCACAGTTGTTCTTGCCATATCCAAAATTCTTTCAATACCAGCTATTAATGCTATGCCTTCTATAGGCAAACCAACCGAATTTAATACCAAGGTCAACATAATTAAACCTGCTCCCGGAACACCCGCTGTTCCGATAGAGGCCAAAGTTGCTGTTAAAATAATCGTGACATAATTACCAAAGGTTAAATCGATGCCATAAGCCTGTGCTATAAATAAAGCCGCAACCCCTTGATACAACGCCGTTCCATCCATATTAATTGTTGCCCCCAAAGACAAAACAAAACTTGAAACACTATCAGAAATACCCAAATTTTTTCTAGCACAACGAATAGATACCGGCAAAGTACCCGAACTACTTGCTGTAGTATAAGCAATAGACAAAGCGTCTATAATTCCCTTAAAAAACCGAATCGGGTTTAAACGTGCTACAAAAGTTACTGCTCCGCCAAGTACAATCACGGCATGCAACATACAGCCTAAATAAATCGCTCCTATAACTTTTAATAATGGCAACAATACATCCATTCCGTATTTACTAGAAATAAAGGCCATTAAAGCAAAAACTCCATAAGGCGCAAGTTCCATAATGATAGCCGTTAACTTATACATCGCTTCAGCAATGCCATCAATCACTTTTACGACAGGATCTGCTACCTTGCCTGCTAAGTTTAAAGAAAGGCCAAATAAAATAGCAAACACAATAATTTGCAAAACATTGCCGTCTGCCATAGCTTGAATAGGGTTTTGTGGCACAATACTAAGAAGAGTTTCGGAAATAGAAAGCGTTTCTTTTGTTTGAATCACGGCCCCTTGCCCTAAATCAACTCCGACACCAGGTTTAATCACTGTACCTAATGCCAAGCCTATCGTAATCGCTATAGCCGTAGTAAATAAATACAACAAAAATGTTTTTAAGCCAATACGACCCATGCGTTTCAAATCTTTTATACCAGTGACTCCGACAACTAACGAGCTAAATATCAACGGAACGATAAGCATTTTAATAGCACTAATAAATATATCCCCTAGTGGCTTCACAGCCACAGAAAAACCAGGAAACAAAATTCCCGCTATAACACCTAATACTAAACCAATAAAAATTTTCATCCACAATTTCATAGCGGTACTCCTAAAAATTCAAGAAATTCATAATATGAGATAAATTCCATTATACGCATAATCTTTTACTAGAGCCACCGTTTTATTCCTTAAAAATGCCTTGAAAGTGCCTGGCTACCTCGCACAACAGGTAGCCAGGCTTTCGTTTTAGAATTCTCGGATGGCACTTTTGAACCGGCTCCTTCTAAATAATTTTCTGTTCAAAGATACAAAATATACGCAATATTCTGTATCTTTACATACCCTCAAAAAATGATTGTATCAAAAAGAAACTATATATTTTTAAATTTTATGCTGTGACTGTTTTTTCTACTTGCAAAATGTCTACTTGAAGAGAGTCTGTATTAGTAACTTTTTGAGCAGTATGTATTAACTCCTGACTTTTTGACCATTTCTTAATGACTCCACAAAGTCTCGAAATTCTAGTAAATGAGGATTAGATTTATGTGGGGAATTATCTATTAAAGAAATTAATTCTTTATGCTCTCCAGTCTTAAATAAACTCGAAATTTTTTCTCCAAACTCTTTAGGAAGCAAAACATGTTTAGTAGCGCCAGAAAAAAAAGCCTTTCTTTTCATATTTACCACATGACCTATTCCAACTCTTATATTTCTAATCACAATAAAAGCTCCTTATCCACTTATAATACTAGATCGTTTCCACAAAATTTCAAGTGAAAGAGTAAAAGTGCCTTTGAAAGTTACAGAGGTTAGGTCCTACAGGTATAAAAAATTGATAAAAAATTTATCCTACGATACCTAACCTCTGACGCCTCGCCTTGGTTCAGACATAAAAAAGAGACGCATGGCAATGCGTCTCTACAGATACTATCTCACACAACATCATCACAGCCTTAAAAGGGCCTAATACCCTAGCGAGGCGGTAACGCCCCTCGCTAAGATTTATCAATTTTTTATATCTATGGCGTCTAACCTCTGTCGCCATCGACCGGACACCATCCACTTGCCGACACATGTCTCTTGCTTGTAGAGACGCATTGCCATGCGTCTTTGGTTTTTTTAGGATTTTTTATTTTTTTGGTTTTTAGGGATTGATTTTTATCATACAAACCTGGCTACCTCGCACAACAGGTAGCAAGTCTTTCATTTTAGAATTCTCGGGTGGCACTTTTGAACCGGCACCTTCTAAGCACAGTTCACTTTTATATTTAGCCTGAATAGAACAAAAATGCTTACTTTTTATAACTTCCCTGATTATACTATCACTCGGTTTAAACAAAATCTTAAGACAAATTTTTTTGGAGAGTTACAATGATTATTAACGCAACTTATATTAAAGAATCAGATAAATCAGAAACATTATTGATTAATGAAGTATCAAAATTTAAAGAAGACTCTGGTGAGACAATTTTTAAATTTGGCTTTGGCCAATCGCCGTTTTTTCCTCCTCAACATGTTATTGATCGATTAAAAGAATATGCCCATCGCAAAGAATATGCAGCCGTTCAAGGCATCGCTGCATTACGTGAAGCCGTCGCTAAATTTCATAATCATTATGATGGTTTATCTATAAAACCCGAAAACGTCATCGTGGGACCGGGTTCAAAAATACTTATTTTCTCAATTTTATCAGCCTTCAAAAAAGCTGATGTCTTGGTTGTTACTCCATCTTGGGTGTCTTATGAACCTCAAACTAAATTAGCCAAATTAAACTGTATTCGCATACATACGCGTTTTGAGCAACGCTGGCGTCTAACACCTGAGTTAATCGATCAAGCCTGTGCAAATCGTGATAATTCTATTCCCGCAGTCTTAATTTTTAATTATCCCGGAAATCCGGACGGATTATCGTACAACGAAAACGAATTGAAACTTTTAAGCGAGTGCTTCAGACGCCATAATATTTTGGTTATCTCTGATGAAATTTACGGCTTATTAAACCACGAAAACAACCATTTATCGTTAGCCCAATTTTACCCTGAGGGCACTATTGTAACCGGCGGACTTTCGAAATGGTGTGGTGCGGGCGGTTGGCGATTAGGGGTAGCTCTTTTCCCTTCTCAGTTAGATCCCAAGTTAAAAGAGACGATTATCGGCATTGCTTCAGAAACCTATTCTTGTGCCGCTGCTCCAGTGCAATTTGCCGCTATAGAAGCCTATCAAATCGACAAACGTTGTGAAAAATTTTTAGATCTACAACGACAAATTTTGTCTTGTGCAGGAAAGTACATGCATAGTCAATTACAAGAGGCAGGTGTCAATGTACATGCTCCTCAAGGTGCCTTTTATTTAAACCCCGACTTTGAACCCTTTCGTGAAAAGCTAGCGGCTCGAGGCATTACAACAAGCGAAGCCCTGTGTGCCAGTTTGTTAAAAGAACAATGTGTCGCAATTTTACCAGGAACGTCGTTTGGTTATCCGTCGAATCAATTAGTAGCTCGTATCGCTTACGTTGATTTTGATGGCACGAAAGCCTTAGAAGGCGCTGAAAACTATGGTAAATCGCTAGACCAAGAATTTTTAAATCAGTATTGCCCAAAAATTGTAGAAGGCACACAACGCATGGTGGCTTGGCTTCGCTAATTCATGCTTGAATCCTGTTTATTTAAGCAAGTAAAACTAGTTTTACCTGAAGGCATTTTTGAAGGGGATTTATTTATCCAAAATGGCAAAATAGCCAATATTGGGCCGTCATTATCTGCAAAAGCAGAACAAATTATTAACGATAAAGGCCTATGTTTAATCCCCGGCGGCATAGACCCACACGTGCACTTTAGAGAACCCGGAAATGAGCACAAAGAAAATTTGTATAGCGGTAGTAAAGCGGCAGTATCTGGGGGAATTACCAGTTTTTTCGATATGCCAAATACGGCTCCGTCAACTACAAGCATAGAGTCTTTAGAAACTAAAAAAGCAATCGCTGCCAAAACGTCGCTAGCCAATTATAATTTTTATATCGGGGCCAGTGGCGATAATTTAGACGACTTAAAAAATGTAACACGAGTACCTGGTATAAAAATTTATGTAGGCTCTACGACAGGAACTTTATTAGTCGATCAAATAGACATGCTACGACGTATTTTTAACGAAACCAAGCAGCTTATTGCTGTTCACTCTGAAGACGAAGCCTTAGTTCAACATAATTACAAAGTTTATGCAGGCTCGACTAACGTGTTAGATCACTATAAAATTCGCAGCGCCGAAGCCGCTATTAAATGCAGTAAAGAGTTAATTGCCCTAGCTTTAGAAACCAATACCCGTCTGCATATCTGCCATTTAACCACCAAAGAAGAAGCGGAATTTATAAAACAAACAAATAGAAAAGACTTAATTAGCTGCGAAGTAACCGCCCAACATTTACTTACTTACGGCCCTGATATCTATGATAAATGGGGCACTTTTGCACAAATTAATCCGCCAATCAGAGAACGATATCATCAAGAAGGATTATGGACAGCTCTATTAGACGGCACGATAGATTGCATGGGTTCAGACCACGCGCCTCATACAATTGCTGAAAAAAGCCAAGTTTTTGGCAAAGCCCCTTCAGGCATGCCGGGTGTAGAAACCACCCTTCCCCTATTACTAAATTTAGTACATCAAAAAAAACTAAGTCTAGAACAGGTCGTTCGTTTAACCAGCAGCAAAGTAGCACAGTTATTTAATATAAAAAATAAAGGCCAACTAAGTAAAGGTTACGACGCCGATTTAGTACTTGTTGATTTAAACAAATCCCGGCAAATCACCAAACAAAACACAGTCTCTAAATGTGGGTGGAGTATTTTTGAAGGACAAACCGTAACAGGACTACCCATAGCAACCTTTGTAAATGGTCAACTGGTATACCGCGAAGGCGATTTTTTTGAAGAGTTTAAAGGTAAAGAAGTTGAGTTTAATTAACTTTTAATTAACTTTTAATTAACTTGAGACTGTCGCAAAACGGTCCAACATAAACATCAGCGACGTCGCCAAATGCCCAAGATAAGCAATTTCTAGCACAGCCCAGTTCTATAGTAATAGACCTTGTCATTGCTTTAATAAAAAATACTCTTGAATATAAAAAATTAAATTGTTAAATTTTATTTTTACAAGCAAAAAAAATAAGTAAATATTAAGGAGATTTTATAATGAATCTATCAAGAATTGCACAAACAGTTTCTACGTTATATCTAATGCAAACAGGATTAACTAACCAAGCACAGGGTA
>JBILGQ010000050.1:0-6859 GCA_044350955.1 Candidatus Marinamargulisbacteria bacterium
GAGTTCCGTAAGACCAACGATCAAACAGTTTTGTATAGGTGCTTCCTAAATGAATATCAAAGGTTCCAGAACCGAATTGCATCATGTATGGTAAGCGCGATCCTGTATTACGTTTTTCATCAATAGAGCCTACAGGTAATGAAATACCAGAAGAGATATTCATATAACGACCATTTTTTGAAAATAATTCTTTAACAGCAGACAGTTTAAGATCGCCTAATCCGTCACTTTTATGGGTATGCATTTCCTCAACCATCATATGCACATGAGTATCTGTCATGCTTTTATAGCTATAAGGTAACATAGCCATTAATGAGAGGGTATCACTAACTCCAAACATAGCACCTAGCATATGCATGCTCATGGTCATTTTGCGAGGGGCCATTTCGTAATCGTTTAATATTTCTGCCGTAGATAGGTCATTAGAGCCTAATCTGGCGTCTTTCATATCCATTGTCATATAGCGATATGAAAACATCCACTCGTTTTTTTTGTGTGAATGATCGCCCATAATACTAACTGGCGCATGAGAATCAGCTCTATTCTGATACTCTGTATCTGCAAAAATCGCGCTAGTCATGAGAATAGCAACAAATAAAATAATTCGTTTCATAATTACTCCTTAAATTTTTCCGTAATTAAACGGTTTTATAAATAATACGCGTTATGAAAACTTTTTCGGGGGTTTATCTAAATTATCAATTAATAAATAAACATTAAAATTTATGAAGTCAAACAGTTCTCGTTTGTAAAATAGATCGTGAAATAGGTGTATATTTTGGCTTAGGCAATATTCTTTAGAAAATGCAGAGGCAATAGCCGCTTCTTCTTCTGTGCTACAGGCACCGCCTTTTATAAGGATTACTTTAGAGTCAGTTTTTTGTATACTGCAAGCAGAACTATCGCTATTATGCTTACATGAACATACTTTTCCGCGGCAACAACAGCTATCTTCTACGTATTCGCTTGCTTTGATAGCGCTTATAGGTTGAAAGGGTAGAGTAAATTGAGAACTACTGGCAAGTAACAAAAAAAAGCATAAAAAAAATATAGCGAAACGCATGCTGAATTATAGCTAGCAAGAGATAATAAGTATAGTTACACTGTTCATTATATGAAGAAAAAGTATGAGTTTAAAAGTAAGTTATTTTGTTATGGGGCTGAAATGCTTGAAGACATAGGGCAACTAAAAGGAGCTTGGTACTTTATACAAGTACCAAAGACTATCACTGTTCAAATTCGGAAACAATTTTTGATGATATCTCGTCCTTTTGGTAGCTTGGGTATAGAAGCTTCTATTATACAGGGCGAATATACTATAACATGGCATAGCTCTCTTTTTTACGATTCAAAGTTGGGTGCCTATTTACTTCCTGTAAAATCGGTTATCCGTAAAAAAGCCGGCGCTCAACATGGCGATAGTCTTGTTATTTCTTTAACGGTACTTGTGTAGTTGTTCAACTATTGAACGTTAGTCAGGCACATAGTTCAAAATTTGACACTATTACATAAGGGAACACCCAAAAACTTGGAATTTTCATTTATTAATAGAAGTAACATTAAAAAAATTGAGGAGACTAAGATGATAAGCGATGTATTTAAATTAACATTTAAAGATTCAGATAAACTGAGTACGATATCGTTTGAAAACGTTTTACCTATTGAGGGGATAGATTGGAATCAATTTGATCCTGTAATTAATTTCGAGAACTTGAATGAGGACTTTTTTTTGAAGTATAAAGATAAAAATTTGGTTTTTGCTAATAAACAATAATTCGAGGAAAATATGATAAATCATGAACAGTTAACCTTAAAAATGCAGTCTGTGCTTCAGCAAGCGCAGCTTTTAATGCAAGAGCAATCACATCAGGATATGCGACCCGTACATATTGCTTTAAGTTTATTGCAGGTACCAGACACGGCCATTCAGCCCTTGCTTGATAAAGCTGGGGTTAATAGGGCTAATATAGAGAAGGAATTAAATGAATTCTTAAACCAGGTTCCTAAAGTGCAAGGGTTTAGTCAAATTACTGTGTCGCGTGATGTGAATGAGTTATTTCAGGCGGCTTTAAAAGAATCGCAAGCTTTAAAAGATACTTATATTAGTTGTGAGCACATGCTTCTTGCTGTGATAGAGTTTAAACACCCTGTTGGGCAAGTGTTTAAAAAAGCTGGCTTGACGAAAGCGATTGTTTTATCTTTATTACAAGATATTCGTGGAGCTTCATCGGTTCAGTCGCAAGATCCCGAGGCTAATTATCAAAGTTTAAAAAAGTATACCATTGATTTAGTGACTCGTGCTCAGCAAGGTAAAATTGATCCTGTAATTGGGCGAGATAACGAAATTCGCCGTGTTATTCAGGTATTATGTCGCAGAACTAAAAATAATCCTGTGTTAATTGGTGAGCCTGGTGTTGGTAAAACGGCTATTGTAGAAGGCTTAGCGCAACGCATTGTAGCTGGCGATGTTCCAGAAGGATTAAAAAATAAACGGGTTTTGTCTTTAGATTTAGCAGCATTGTTAGCTGGCGCAAAATACAGAGGTGAGTTTGAAGAGCGTTTAAAATCTGTTTTAAAAGAAATAGAAAATAAAAACGGGCAAATTATTTTGTTTATTGATGAGTTGCATACTCTTGTTGGAGCAGGGGCTTCTGAAGGAGCCGTTGATGCCGCAAATATGCTTAAGCCTGCACTTGCAAGAGGAGAATTACATTGCATTGGCGCCACAACATTAAACGAGTACCGAAAATATATTGAAAAAGATTCTGCGCTTGAACGACGTTTTCAGCAAACCTATGTCGGAGAGCCCTCTATTCATGATGCTATATCTATATTGAGAGGCTTAAAAGAAAAATACGAAGTGCATCATGGAATAAAAATTTTAGACGATGCGATTATTGCTGCGGTTAATTTATCAAGTCGTTATATTACGAATCGATTTTTGCCAGATAAAGCAATCGATTTAATCGATGAAGCAGCGTCAAAACTGCGTATAGAAATCGATTCTATGCCTACAGAGATTGATCAGTTAGAGCGTAAAATTATGCAGCTAAAAATTGAACAGCAAGCATTAAAGCGTGAAGATAATGAGCATGCCAAAAAACGACAAGCAGAAATAGATAAACAATTATCTGATTTAATCGAAGAATCAACACGATTAAAAACACATTGGATGAAAGAAAAAGAACTGATTCAAAGTATTCAAACAAAAAAAGAGACTATAGATCAGTTAAAGCAAGATGAGGAACGTTTAACAAGAGAGTCAAACTTAGAAAAAGTATCTGAAATTCGCTTTAAATTAATTCCGGATCTGAATAAATTAATTGAAGAAGAATCGCATAAATTACAGCAAATTCAAGGCAAGAATCGTATGCTTAAAGAAGTGGTTGATGAAGAGGATGTTTCGGAGATAATATCGAAATGGACTGGGATTCCTATTTCAAAATTAATTGAAAGTGAAAAAGAGAAATTATTGCATACAGAAGCTCGTTTAAAAGATAGGGTTATTGGCCAGGATAAGGCGATAACTCGTGTTGCGAATGCTATTCTCAGATCACGTTCTGGCTTAGCTGATCCTAATAAACCGACGGGTACTTTTTTATTTTTGGGGCCTACGGGTGTTGGTAAAACAGAGTTAGCAAAGGCTTTGTCGTATTTATTATTCGATTCAGAAAAACAGATGATTCGACTTGATATGAGCGAGTACATGGAAAAGCACTCTGTGTCGCGCTTAATCGGAGCGCCTCCAGGCTATGTCGGTTACGAAGAAGGGGGGCAGTTAACAGAAGCTGTTCGGCGTAGGCCTTATTCGGTTATTTTGTTAGATGAAATAGAAAAAGCTCATTCTGATGTTCATAATATTTTATTGCAATTATTTGATGATGGTCATTTAACCGACGGTCAGGGCAGAACCGTTGATTTTAAAAATTGCATTATTATTATGACTTCAAATGTAGGGTCTGCAGAATGTTTAACTATCAAAGATGAGGCTAAAAAAGAAGAGGCTATACAACAACTACTAAGACAGCAGTTTAGGCCAGAATTCTTAAATCGTATTGATGATATTATTGTATTTAATGCCTTAAAAGAAAGCGATATTTTATATATTGTAGACTTGCAAGTAGCAGAGTTGAATAAACGATTAAAGTTACAAGAATTAAGTTTACTGGTACAGGATAGTGCTAAAAAATATTTGGCAAAAATTGGCTATGATCCGGCATTCGGAGCAAGACCATTAAAACGTTTGATAACGAATGAAATTCAAAACAAACTGGCGCCATTATTAATTCAAGGAAAATTTAAAGCGGGGGATAGTATTACTGTGAAATTTGAGTCTGATACTCTTATTATAGAATAAATCGATTATTGCTGTAAAATTTATATTAGTTAGATTAAACTATAGTGTATGTTTCCGCCTATTCATTCTAATTCTAATAATCCTAATTTAAGAAAAAAAAATCCATCATTAAGTGCTAAAAAAGTTTATACTAGAGGAATTGGCAATTTACGATCAAATATAGAATTAATGAGGCAAGAAACTGCGTTGGTTAATGCAAAATTATCTTTAATGGATAGATTATACGAAGCAGCAAAGTATTCTGAGAGTTTAAAAAAGGAAAGTAGAAATCAAGAAAATTGTGAGAGATTTAAAGAATCGGTTTTTACTTTTGTAAATAGTAATGAAGCAAAAATTTTAAAAAAAGCTCCTATTTATTTATCAAGTTTACTTGTACATCCAGACATGAAGTTAGAAGAGAAAATAAGGGCATATGCCATTATTCTAAGTACAGTAAATGGAAAGTTTTCTAATCCCGACTGTTATAATCGCTTAAAACAACCGCTATTAGATTTTGTAGACGCTAATAGAGAGACTATTTTAAAATTACAAGAATAGTCTGCAGTTACTTTGCCTCGTACCTGAAATTAACCAAATTATAACTGGTAAAATAAATAAATTACAGCTAAAATTACATACTTAGGGGAGATATTTATTATATCGAGGGATAAAAATGAGTTTTGCAGCACACAAAATATGGCCTGCAGGTCATGCGGGATCTCCTGGAGGAGGCTCGAAAGAGCCAGTTACTAACACAGCTTCTGTATTATTACCTAACTTACAACGAATCGCCGGCAATGATTATTCGATAGCTACTGTAGAGACAGTCAAAGAATTTATTGAATCTGTTAGGGTGAATCTTAGAAAAGATTATTCTTTTGTATTATTTGATTTCGGCTTTCAGCCTCTTTCATTTGCTTTAGTGTATAACAGGTTGCAACAGGCTATAGCAGAAGTGATTCATGAAGAGCATAAACGACCTACTTTTGTTTTTTGCTTAGCGAATGGAATAAAACTTAGGAAGTTAAATCAAAGTGAGCTTAAAAATAATGATACGATTAATAAATTTGGCTTGGTTGGTGGATGTGGGCCATTGGCTGATGCGGAGTTATTAGTACAAATTCAAAACGTTATATCAAAATCAGAGAATCAACAAGGTAAGTGGCTTTTGTATGTATTATCGCCTCCGGTACCCAGAGATTTTTCATCTACTATTCAAGCATTATTAAATCCTGAAGGATATAAAGCACGTATTTTAGAATTTCTTGATTTAGGATTTTCTAATTTTTCTGTTGCCAGTAATACAGCACACGTTCATTTAGGGGCTATAACAGCCCTTACTCAAAGATCTCATAGCCAGCTACATAATTTAACTGATGAAGTTTGTAATTATTTAAAAGATAATATTCTAAGTTACAGACATGGCGAGAAAAAGGTGCTAATTTTAGGGACTGTAAAAGCTTATGATGCTGGGTTATATGATCGTTTATTTGAAAAATTTAAAATTGATTATGCAAAAGTATGTAATGCTACTCATTTAATGGAAAAACAAAGCGCGGTTGATTTGTATAAAAAGCAGGTGCAAGAGTTTATTAATAAGGTTAAATCTAAATTAGTAACAGATATAGAGCGTCAAGAAATGACAATGAAGATTTACTCTTATGCCAAAGCAAATAAATGTAGATTTGTGTTGCTGGGTTGTTCTGAATTGGGATTTGGTTTAGGAAGTGAGAATATTAAGTTTTTATTAAAAGAAGGTGTTGAAGTTATAGATACTGAAATTATTTTTGCTCAAGTTATCGCATCTAGATTAGATCCTACTTGCGAACCTGAATATTTAGGATTACGTCCTTCTAGAAGGGCCGAAATTGGGCATATAGTTACGACTATCCCTAAAGCTTGGATAGCAGGTTTAGCTATCTCTTCTTCTTCTTCTTCTTCTTCTTCTTCTTCTTCTTCTTCTCAGTATAATCGTGAAGCTGAGGATTTGATTAGCAAGTTTGTTGGTGTCGAAGGTTTAGGTGATATTGGTTTAAGGTTGCCAAGAACACAACGTAGTTCGGACGTTAATAACGCAACAACGCCTTATAGATCGGCACGTAAAAATAATTCGTCACAAATGTCAGCTGCATTAAGTTCGTCTGATAGTTCTATGTCCTCTGCTCATACATACACTAGCAACCTGTCATCAAGACAAGTTAGTCCTGCTAAATCACAACAAGAGTCCCCAGGGGTAAGTCGGGCTTTGAATTGGGATGCTGACGATTAAGATTTAAAAAAATTAATTATTTTGTCGGCCTGATTCAAGGCGTCTTGTTTACCGATGGCTATTAGCTTTTTAACGAATTTTGGTTCAAATAATAAATAGCTAATTAAATCGCCACCTTCTTTTTTCTTGCCTAAACCTCGAAGTAGATGCTGAATTAATCGTGGCATATCATCACTTAAACTTAAGGCCAGTTGTCCGATATCGATACTGGGTCTTATAACCAAGATATCGATGTACTTCATAGTATCATCGCT
>JBILGQ010000051.1:0-6840 GCA_044350955.1 Candidatus Marinamargulisbacteria bacterium
CGTTTATTCATGATAAAAGTATACCTGTTATAACCCCAAGCTCGATTTTAACTATGCCACACATCGAAAATGAACATATTTTTGCAGAACATAATCAAAAAAACCTTAAAATGGCTTATTTAATTCTCAAACACTGTAAGTTTAGCGATGCCGAGTTAACCCCTGTTTTTAGCAAACTACATAATGCCCCAGGTCGATTTGAAAAAGTACCCTCTAAAGCACCCTTCCACGTTTTCGTTGATTACGCTCATACAGAAGACGGTTTAAAAGTCGTTTTAGAATCTGCAACTCAACTCAAAAAAAACGGCTCACACTTACTATGTTGTTTTGGTTGTGGCGGTGATAGAGATAAAAGTAAACGACCAAAAATGGCAAAAATAGCCTCTGATTATTGTGATTTTATCGTTTTGACTCAAGACAATCCCAGAAGCGAAGATCCAGAGGCAATTATGGACGATATCACAAAAGGCCTGACTCATCAAAATTATATGATTGAACATGACAGAAAAAAAGCTATTCAAATTCTAATTAAACAGGCCAAAAAAGATGACATTCTTATCATAGCCGGAAAAGGCCATGAAAATGCCCAAATTATTGGCAAAACACGCTATCCGTTTAATGATAAACTTATTGCCAGTGATCTTTTAAAGGACTTAGGGTACTAATGCCCTACTCGATTGATTCTCGACAAGTACAAAAAGGTGATTTTTTTATCCCTGTAAAGGGAGCCCATTTTGACGGAAACGATTTTATTCCAGATGTCATACAAAAAGGTGGCATTGTATTAGATGTAGATTTATTCGATTACGCTAAGAATTATAGAAAAAAATTACAAGCAAAAGTAATTGCTATAGTAGGATCTGCCGGAAAAACAACCGTTAAAGATATTTGCGCGTCTATACTTTCAACAAAGTATAATGTAGTTAAAACCAAAGAAAACCAAAATAATGAATACGGTGTTCCGTTAACATTATTATCTGCTACCGGAGATACTGAAATCCTAATCGTAGAAATGGGGATGAGAAAAAAAGGAGACTTAAGTTTTTTAGCAAAAATAGTACAACCTGATTACATTGTTTTTACAGGAGTCGGAAAAAGTCATATAGAATTTTTCAAATCACAAGCCCATTTGGCTAACGCTAAAGCCGAAATTTTCAGAAAAGCAAACCCATGGCAAATCAAACAACGCATCGCTTTTATTAACGCCAATTCCGCCTATTACAAGAAATTAATAAAAAAAGCTCAAGACTGTGATTACAAAGTCGTTCCCTATACAGGAGTCGATAAACCAGGTGAAAATATTAATGCTGGATATGCGGTAGGAAACCACTTTAATTGTTCATCAGACGATATACAAAAAGGATTTTTGCACTATCAAAAATCATCGCATAGATTGCATGTGCAAACAAAAAAAAATATCTGTATAATCGACGATAGTTATAATGCAAACCCTGATGGAGTCATCTATGCCCTGCAATTCATGCGACGCTTTAAAGGAAGAAAAATCATTGTATTATCAGGTATGTTAGAATTGGGGAAATTTTCTGAAGGTGAACATCAAAATTTAGTGGCTACCATGATTAATGAAGAAGTGTCATTAGTCATGACTTACGGAAAAGAAATTAAACACATACACTCTGATGTATTAACAATTAGTCATTTCGACGATAGAACTAATTTACATCAGGCTTTATTTTCAGAAATAAAATCAGGAGATGTCGTATTAATAAAAGGTTCAAGGGGTTATCAAATGGAAAAAACTGTGGAGGCTTTGTATGCCCATTTATCTTAAATTAGGACTAATATTCGTTATAGCTTTATGTGCTCAAATAGCCTGTATTATCTTTTTTAGACGCAAAAAAGCATTTCAAAGCATTTATGAACTAAGCCCAAAAACACATCAGAATAAAGCAGGAACTCCTTCATTAGGGGGAATAGGAATATTAATAGGACTATGGAGTATAGTAATATTTTTTCAGCTTAGTAAAGAGATTTTATGGCTTCTTGCAGTATTTACAAGCTTTGCTTCGATTGGCTTTATTGATGATATGCAATCGCTACTCAATAAAAAAAACAAAGGGCTTTCTGCTAAACATAAATTTTTTATGCAATGTATGATTGCCTTACTTTGTTTACAAAGTTATAGCATTGTTTTCACCCAATTAAGTATTTTTGAATTTATCTTTTATATATTTATGATGGTTGGATTTTCAAATGCCACAAACTTAACAGACGGTTTAGACGGTTTATTAGCAGGATCGTCTATCATCACTTTAGTTGGATTTTTACTAATAGCCGACCCTTATTCTACAAATAACTCAATCTTGATATTTATTTTAACGCTAATTATGTGTGTACTAGCATTTTTTATGGTTAATAAACATCCTGCAAAAATATTCATGGGAGACACCGGTTCTTTAGCACTAGGAGCCGTTTTTGTTGGCATTGCCTTACTCCTTAACAATATCTGGCTACTATTAGCATTTGGAGCCTTATATATACTTGAAACAAGCTCGGTGATTATACAAGTCATTTATTACAAACGAACTAAAAAACGGTTTTTTTTAATGAGCCCACTTCACCATCACTTTGAATTATTAGGATTAAAAGAAAGAACAGTAGTAACCCTATTTTGGATACTAACAGCCTCATTCGTCGGATTAGGCTTAGTTCTCTATCAATAAATTTTAAATATCTGGTCTGTGGAAATCCTATGGAAAGCCTGTAGAAAACTGTGTATACCTTGTGTGTAACTAAGTCAAAAAAATAATCGCCTAGAAAATATCCTCATTCTTTTCACAGATAAAAAATCTCTGAAAAAATATATTTCTATCATAAATTATCTGTTAAAAACAAGCTTATCCACATATCCACACCCCCTACTGCTACTTTTTATATAAATAAAATAAGAATTATTAGTTATAACTATATATAGTTTTTTACTTATTAAACTCATCCTGTATTAAATAAAAGATATTAAATATAATGAATGAAAATAAAATTTTTAAAAAAAATAAAAAAATCACAAGGAGATCTTTATGGAGTTTACGTGTACGTCAAAAGAATTAAAAAAAGTACTTACTATTGTTGAAAAATCAGTTCCTCAAAAATCAAGTATTTCAGCACTTCAAAATTTTTATGTAGTTCTAGAAGGAAATACACTAAAGTTTAGAGGAAACAATCTAGAAATGGGGATAGAAAACCAATTATCTGTAGCGAATGTAAAAGAACAAGGATCTTTTTTAGTTCAAGCAAAAACATTAACTGGCGTAATTTCTAAAATTGAAGATGAACGGATTAATTTTTCGATAGATGATAAACAAAAAATTACTATTAAAGGAGAAAAAGTTGATTTTGATTTGTTAGGTTCAAATACGCAAGATTATCCGGTGTTTCCAAATATTGAATCGGGTTTAAGTTTAAAAGTAAAAGCTGAAGAATTAATTTCTTTAATTAAACACACGCTAATTTCTGTATCTTACGATGAAACAAAACAATTTTTAAATGGAATTTTTGTAAAAAATGAGGGAGACCAATTATTTTTTGTAGCAACAGACGGGTATCGTTTATCTGTAAAAAGTCAAATTATCAGCCCATTAGATAGTCCTATAAATTGTATTATTCCTTATAAAACAATTGCAGAATTACAACGTATTTTATCATCAGATGAAAATAAAGAAGACGTTCAAATGATTATTTCTGATAAACAAATAGTATTTAGATTTGCAGAAATTGTTATTATTTCTCGATTAATTCAAGGTCAATTTCCTGATTACAACCAAGTGTGTCCAAAGAAAATTGAAAATAGCATTAAAGTGAATAGAGAAGAATTTTTACAGGCCTCTGAAAGAGCGTCTATTATAGCATCAGCATCAAACAATATTGTTCGTTTTGAATTTATAGCTAATCAATTAAACATGGTAGCTAATGCAAAAGGAATGGGAGATTTTCATGAATCTTTAGATATAGAACGTTTATTAGGTGAAACTCAATTAAAAATAGTATTTAATATTCGTTTATTATTAGATGTACTTAAAATAAGTTCTGCACCATATATGTATATTGGATTTAATAATGAATTAAGCCCGTGTCAAATTTCGTTTGAAGGGGATGATACATTTAAATATGTGATTATGCCTATACGAACTGCTGATTATTATGCCTAAATTAGTTAGGCCATGATTACAAAATTATGGGTTAAAGAACTAAGAAATATTAATGAAGGGTATTTAACAATAAGCCCAAATCGTCATTGTTATATTTATGGTAAAAATAATCAGGGGAAAAGTTCTATTTTAGAGTCTTTATATCTTGCTATCAGGGCAGAGTCTCCGTTTCAAGAAGATCGTAAAAAAATTATTCAATACGAAAAAGAAAAAGCCAATATCGGTATTGATATCGATTCTGACGAGCAATTGAGGGTGTATTGCAGTATAGATAGTTCAGGGAAACGAGAATTAATTATAAATAATAAAAAAAGCCGTTCGTTTAAAGTTTTAGAAAAGGTGATGGCGATAGAATATATTTCGGCTGATGTATTACATTTCTTTCAAAAAGATGCCGCATTTAGACGAAAGCATTTAGATTATTATTGTTCGTTTTGTTATTTAGATTATACGGAGTTATTAAAAGATTATGATAGTATATTAAAACAAAAGAATCGCTATTTAAAACAAGAGAATTGTAATCAAGCTATGTTAGATATTTACAATAAGCAGCTTGTAGAAAAAGGGGTTCCATTGGTAAAAATACGCTTAGAAGCTTGCTTGGAATTAGAGAAATGTTTAATTAAAAGTCTAAGAGATCTATCGATTTTGCAATTTGATGTTTTAGAGCTTAGCTATATAAAGAAGCGTCTTGAAACTGTATCATTACAAGAGTATTCTGATAAATGGACGGCTCAATTAGCTTTAGATAGAGATAAAGAAAATTTTTTGGGTTACACCTTAAGTGGACCACATCGTGATGATATTCAATTAAATTTAGATCATCATGATATTACTAATTTTTCGTCACGAGGCATTAATCGAATATTGGCTTTATTATTTAAGTTATCAAGTATGGATAGTATAAAAGAAAAACTGTCGGTTAAATCTTGTTTATTATTAGACGATACTTTAGCAGAAATCGATGATGATAATAAAGAAAAATTACTGTCTTATATGTTGCGGTATGATCAAGTTTTTTATGCTACGACAGAAAGTAATGATTTTTCATATTTTAACGATGCTTGTTTATATCATGTTCATAACGGAGAATTAAGTCTATGTTTGAGTTAGAATCTATTTTTGATACTAGCAAATCATCGGTGATACGTGATTTAAAGAAAGCCGTACTTATTCGAGAAAATTGGCAGAAAATAGCCGGAACGGTTTTGGCCGATCAATTACAAGTTTCCTTTGTAAAAGGGGATATATTGAACTTAGAAACACAAAACACCTGTTGGATATCAGAAATACAATTTTATGAAGAAGAATTAATTAAAAAAGTGAATAGTATTTCAGCGCGTAAAGGTGGGATAAAAAAAATTAAAATTAAACTGCAGAACAGTGATAAAACAAGCACGAATAGGTTTGCTAAGCAAAGAAAAGGTATGTTATGATAATCAGCCAAAACACATTTAGAAGTTGCAGAAAAAATAATACAGTCGATTGTATGGAATCGATAAACTAGGGAGGTGACTTGTATTGGGATCACTAATTAAAAAAAGACGTAAAAAAATGCGTAAACATAAATATAAAAAATATGGTAAACGTATGAAAGCGAATAAAAAGAAAAAATAATCTTGATTAGAAAAGCTGTGTGTGCCGGATTGTTTTACCCAGAAGAGGCAGGGCAATTATCGAATCAAGTTAGACATTTTTTAGAATCTGTTTCGGTAGATCAATCAGATACTCCTGTAATGGGAGGAATTTGCCCGCATGCAAGTTATTTTTATTCAGGAAGAACTTCTGCTTACTTTATAAAATCGCTTCAAAATCGAAAAAACAACCCGATAAAACGGGTTGTTATTGTAGGCCCTTCTCATTATGTATCCTTCTCTGGGGCTTCAATTTATGCCGGATCTGCTTATGAAACTCCCTTAGGGGAAGTGCCAATAGACAGAGACATCTGCCAGTTACTACAGAAAAATAATTCTAGTATTTCAACATATCCACAGGTACATCAAAAAGAACATAGCATAGAAGTAATTTTGCCTTTTTTACAAGAAAGTTTAAAAGACTTTTCGATTATTCCTATAGTAGTCGGACAATGTGATCTTTTTACAATTCAAGCTTTGGCGAACACCCTTGCAACTGTGTGTGAAAAAGAGAGTACTGTAGTGATAGCTTCATCCGATTTTTCACATTTCTTTGATGCAAAAACAGCTGTAAAAATGGATAATGAAGCCGCTGACTATATTAGTAACTGGGACATAGACTTGCTAAGAAAACGGTGTGAGGATATGAGTATACAATTATGCGGATTAGCCCCTGTGCTTACAACTATGGCCATTATGCAACAGTGGGGTAGTAGCAAATCTGAACAGTTGTTTTATCAGCATTCTGGGCAAATATCGGGAGATTATGATTCTGTTGTTGGGTATAACGCTTTTCGTTTTTATTAAGTAGCTTTATTTATTATGTTACAAGCATTATTTGAATTAGCTCGAGAAAGTATAGAAGAGAGATTATATAATAAAAAATTTGGCGGATATTCAAACAAACAACTTTTGTATAACGAGCATCAAGGGGTATTTGTTAGTTTATATTTAAATGGTCAATTACGGGGTTGTGGTGGCTATATAGAAATAGATCAACCCTTATATAAAAGTGTTTATGAACTAGCCAAATATGCAGC
>JBILGQ010000052.1:0-6741 GCA_044350955.1 Candidatus Marinamargulisbacteria bacterium
GGTCTTAAAATTGCTATACTTATTTTACTAATTCTACATATTCTAGACTTTTTTGAACGGCGTATTTCGTTCTTGCAACGTGGTGTCCATCGGGTAAAACGTTTTCAGAAAAAAGATAAAGGCGAATAAAAAAAGCTGCTCCCAACGAGCAGCTTTTTTAAATATTACTCTATAAATTGCTTTACTTTGCGGCTGCGTACCTAGCCGAAACAACAGTCCAATTAATGATATTAAAGAAAGCATTAATATAATCTGGTCGTCGATTTTGATAGTTTAAGTAATACGCATGTTCCCAAACATCTAAACCTAAAATTGGCGTACAGACACATCCCCCAATTCCTAGCATTTTAGGGTTATCTTGATTGGCAGTAGAAGACACACAAAGTTCGCCAGTAGATTTCACCCCTAACCAAGCCCATCCAGACCCAAAACGTGTAGTAGCTGCATCAGAAAAAGCAGTTTTAAAGGCTTCAAAAGAGCCAAATGCAGAGTCGATAGCTTCAGCTAAAGCGCCCGTAGGCAAGCCACCACCTGTTGCTGATAAACTTTCCCAAAAAAAAGCATGATTGGCATGGCCTCCGCCGTTATTTCTTACGATAGCTCTTATAGATTCTGGCAATGCATCTAAATTCGAAATCAATTCATCTATCGATTTATTGGCAAACTCTGTTCCTTCGATAGCGGCATTCACTTTTGCAATATAAGCCGCATGATGTTTTGTATGATGAATTTCCATTGTTTTTGCATCGATATGCGGTTCCAAAGCATTATACGCATAGGGCAAAGTCGGTAATGTATAAGTCATAAATCTTCTCCTTTTTTTGTTAAAAACATCATAACAACCCACGGGACTTTTTGGCTAGAGATAGCCTCATCCAATGCAAGATGATCATGAACGAGGAGTGTATTTCTAAAATTATTGGCTAATTCTTTAGACCTAAAAATACATAACTGCTATACTACTGAAAAATCAGATGAATGATCAGGAGACTATCATGGCAAAGCAAAATCCAGCAAAAGAAAATAATAAAAAACGAAAAGAAAACCCAGCTAGTTTGAGTATTTCTTATAAACCCTTTCCTAACTCTGAAAAAAAATATATTTCAGGCTCTCTTCATACAAACATTCAAGTGCCTTATCGTGAAGTATCTTTGTCTAATTCACCTGACGCTGCAAATGATCCGATACGTTTATACGATTGTTCAGGTATTTATACCGACCCTACGCAAGAGACAAATATCGAACAAGGCTTACCTAAAATTCGCGAATCGTGGATAAATCGAAGAAATGATACCGAACAACTGAACTCTCAAAGTTCGATGTATTATCATTTACGTCAAAACGAAAATTCTGTTAATAATTTGCGATTCCCCCATAAAATAAAACCCTCCAAAGCAAAATCAGGCCAAAACGTAAGTCAAATGCACTATGCCAGAAAAGGCATTATTACCGAAGAAATGGAATACGTCGCCATACGCGAACAAATGTCACCTGAATTCGTACGTGATGAAGTCGCAAGAGGCCGAGCCATTATACCAGCAAATATTAACCACAAAGAGTTAGAACCTATGATTATTGGCCGAAATTTTGGAGTTAAAATTAATGCCAATATTGGCAACTCGGCCATTTCTTCTAGTATAATTGAAGAAGTAGAAAAAATGACCTGGGCCATCCGCTGGGGTGGCGATACTGTAATGGACTTATCAACCGGTCCAAATATACACGAAACACGTGAATGGATTTTAAGAAATTGCCCGGCTCCAATAGGTACGGTGCCCATTTATCAAGCTCTAGAAAAAACCAACGGTATCGCTGAAGACCTGAGTTGGGAAATTTTTAGAGACACACTTATCGAACAAGCCGAGCAAGGCGTTGACTATTTTACTATTCATGCAGGTGTCCGTTTAGCCTATGTACCATTAACAGCTTCTCGGCTCACTGGTATCGTTTCGCGCGGTGGCTCTATCATGGCAAAATGGTGTTTAGCGCACCATAAAGAAAACTTTTTATACACGCATTTTGAAGATATCTGCGACATTATGAAAGCCTACGATGTTAGCTTTAGTTTAGGCGACGGCCTTCGCCCGGGAAGTATTTATGATGCCAACGATGCGTCGCAGTTTGCCGAGCTAAACACTTTGGGCGAACTAACAAAGCTTGCTTGGAAACACGATGTCCAAGTTATGATAGAAGGCCCAGGCCATGTTCCTATGCATTTAATTAAAGAAAATATGGATAAGCAACTAGAGATTTGTCATGAAGCACCTTTTTATACGTTGGGCCCATTAACAACAGATATTGCTCCGGGGTATGACCATATCACATCTGCAATAGGCGCCGCTCAGATTGGTTGGTATGGCACGGCTATGTTGTGCTATGTAACGCCTAAGGAACATCTAGGGCTACCAAATAAACACGACGTTAAAGAAGGAATTATGGCTTATAAAATTGCAGCACATGCTGCTGATTTAGCCAAAGGTCATCAAAACGCCATTTTACGCGATCATGCATTGTCAAAAGCAAGATTTGAATTTAGATGGGAAGATCAATTTAATTTAAGTATAGATCCAGAAAGAGCCAGAGAATATCACGACGAAACCTTACCATCTGATTCTGCAAAAGTAGCTCATTTTTGCTCGATGTGTGGTCCAAAATTTTGCTCGATGAAAATTACTCAAGAAATACGTGACTATGCAAAAGAACTTGATTTAGACCTTAATAAAGCCATAGAAAATGGTTTAAAAGAAAAAGCCAACGAATTTAGCCAATTAAAAAAATAAAAAATACTATGCTTAGTAAACTACGCTCTATTCCTGCTGGCTTACTTTTAGGGGTTGCTTTATTACTGTACGTATTAATATATTTACCAAAACTCGATGCCATACCTCAAATTGCCATGGATGAAGGTTGGAATGTACTTTACGCACAACAAGAATTTGGAAAACTACCTTACACTGAACTTCAAACTGTTATTCAATACAAATTATTTTTTATTTATTATTTTCTTGTATCTCTAGTATTTAAGCTTTTTGGAGCGACTCTTTGGAGCATTCGTTTCTTTTCATTTCTTTGCGGCTTCATTTCGCTGTTCATGTTGTATCGATTCAGCAAGTTACTTCAATGGTCTACACTTGCAACAGGCATTGCTTATACCGGATTTATTGTATCAAACATGTCGATAGTTATTTTTCGTTGGGGCCGCCCTGAAGCTTTAGTTAGCACCTTATTTTTAGTCTTGTTGTATGCAATAGTAAGCGCAGCTATTAAACAAAACTTATGGGCATGGGCCCTTGCCGGATGCTGCTTTACCGTTATGTTATTATCTCACCCCTTTTCAGCTGTGGTAGTATTTCCACTTGCTTTACTTTTCTTAGCACAGATTTTTAGAAAAAATTATTTACCCCTAGCTTATTTTTTATTAGGAATTTCGCCATTAACGGTCGTTTTTTTTGTAAATGCTTTTGTGTTTCAAGCAGATTTCACCCAGCATTATTTACTTAGTTTTATCACAGAAAGACTGTCACTGTCGTCAAATCAGCCGTTGTCTGAACGTTTGCTATTCTTTTTTAATCACTATTGTTTGGGCTATAAACGCCTGATCATTTTTATCATTGAAATAGCCTGTTTTGTATATGTTTTACTGTCTAAAAAAAGTTCACAAGCATCAAAAATATTGGCCTTTATTGGTTTATTCACCTTTCTTTTTGGTCTACTGACTCTTTCACCATTTAGACGTCGCTATTTTTGCATCATCAGCTTTACAAGCCTCTTAGTATTTGCAGATATACTTCATCATTTAAAAAATCTCAACTTTAATAAAATACTTGCAACAATTATAGTAAGCCTGTTCTTTCTAAATACACTAGTTGGGGATGCTTATTTTTTTTACTTACATAAAAATAACCAATCCTACCAAAAAGTCAGCGAACAACTGACTAAAACAGTTCCTTTACAAGCACGGATACTCACACCTATACAATTTTGGATTCCATTTCAGCATTCTTATACTATTACGAATGTACATACACTAAGTTTGTTGGGACATGACTCTATTGAAGAGCTACTCAAAGATCAGCCATTTGACTACATACTCATTGCTCCTTACTTATTGCAAGATCTATCTCCTACAACTGGTGAACATTCGAAATACGAGTCTTTTTCAAAAAACAGCTTCCTGACAGCCCTTACTGCTTATAGTCAAACTCATGGCTCATTAATATCGTCATTTACGTATGAACCTTATGGGACTCTATTCTTATATAAATTGTGATTATGACAAAAGCACTAAGCATTGTTGTTCCTATTTATAACGAAGAAGCATTACTGCCCGATATTTTTGTAGCGTTTACATCTTGCCAAAAATTATTAGAAAGTCGTTTTGCTTTGCCCCCAGATGCTATCGAAATTATTTTTGTAAATGACGGATCAAGCGATTCAAGCTTTATGCAACTTAAAGTTTTTTGTGAGTCAAATTTGGGATTTTTATGTTTGAATTTATCAAAAAATCATGGTCATCAGTTAGCCATTACAGCAGGTATTGCTCATAGTTCCGGCGATGCTGTAGTGGTTATCGATGGCGATTTACAAGACCCCCCGGCTGTTATTCAAGATTTATATAAAAAATATCTTGAAGGCTTCGATGTAGTTTATGCTATACGAAAAAGTCGAAAAGGCGAAACGTTGTTTAAGCGTTTTTCGGCCTATTTATTTTATAAACTGATCAATAAACTTAGCAAAACATCTTTACCTCCTAATACGGGTGATTTTAGACTTATGAGCCGGCGCGTGGTAATGCATTTTAATTCTATGAAAGAACAATGCCGCTATATTCGTGGCATGATCCCGTGGATAGGCTTTAAACAAACTGGTATTTACTACGAACGTGATGAACGGACTAAAGGTGAAACACATTATCCCCTATCAAAAATGATTCGCTTGGCATTAAATGGTGTCATTTCTTTTTCAAACGCACCCTTAAAGGCTATAGCAAGTATGGGATTTTTAATTAGCATTCTTGGTTTTGCTTATGCTGGTCTCGTATTATATGAAAAGTTATTCCTCAATAATACTGTTCAAGGATGGGCCTCTTTAATGATCGCTTTATTAATTATAGGAGGCTTTATATTAGTCTCTCTAGGTATTATTGGTGAATATATTGCTCAAATATATAAAGAAGTAAAAGCACGCCCTTTATTTATCATTGAAGGACTTTATAAAAAATAATTATCAGCCAGTACGGTTTTTATAAATTGATAATAAAACTATCTAATGTAAAACGTGATACTGCAAATAAGTCCAGACCCACAGCCACTTCTTTTGCTTGAATTTCTTGATCAAATTGAATGCCCGTATCTTTTACCCAAACACCTTTACAAGACAGATCTGCAGTAAGTCGTTTAACGTTATAAATATTGTCATCAAAAAACACGGCTTTTAAGTGATCATGGCCATTGTCTTTCAAACAAGAGCGAACTAAATTCGAATAATTTGAATAAGGCTTCCCAAACCACATGATAGGCTTAGTTAAGTATTGTTGTAAACAAGACGCATAATGACCTACAACTCTGTATAGATTTTTATTTCCACTAGCAATAACATGGTCAGGATTACAACATATTAGTTGCGTATCCGGGTTTTCTTTTACAAACTCTTTCGCTTGTGTATACATATCACTATGCTCACTTTCAATAAATGCCGAAAACAATAACACTTTGGCTTCTTGCAAATTTGTAGTAAAGCGTATTTCACCAACGTCATCTAAATAGCCTTTAGAAAAATCACTATGAAACGAAAATACGACATTATTTTTTAGGGTATCTTTAATTGTCTGATCAAAAGCTAACCCGTGACCAGAAGAGACAATATATTTATCATTTATAGAAATACCAACTCTATCTTTTAATCTTTCTGAAATAAAATTTGGATATAAATAGGAATTATTTGTTAACAAATAAAGTTCGCCGCAGCCCTGCATAAAAGCTAGGGTCTCGGCTACTCCAGGAACAGCCGTTCCACCAGAGTATATAACTCCAGAGGCATCCACCAAAAATAAATTTAAACTTTCTTGTTGAATAGATTCTTTTAAAGTAATCGGGTTAGTCTGCATTTATACTTTCCACTACTTCAGTCAAAAAATCTGGGAACACACTTTGTATAGCATTCACTAAAACAAGCCCTTCACTAGTCGACTCGACCGGAATAAAAAATGTAGATCCTGAACCGGTCATATAAAATTCATTTTTGGTTATATCATTGATACTATCCACTATATGTCTGATAGTTGGATATAAATTTAGAACTACGTCTTTTAAGTCATTAGTTCCTAAATAAGGTTCTTTTGTATCAAAAATTAATGGCAAAGGCATTCTTGGCAAACTGTCGTAAGCGTCATAAATTTCTTTTGTACTACAATGAAAATCTGGATAGACAATTAAATAATACTGTTTACTGCACTCTTTTAACTTTGTAAGTTTCTCACCAATTCCTTCTACTTTAGCTGTACCACCTTTAATAAAGAAAGGAATATCAGCCCCAAATTTTGCACCAATTACGCATAGTTCATCCTCTGATAAACCTAGTTGTTCAACTTCATTGATTACTTTAATCAAGGTAGCGGCATTTGAACTAGCTCCTCCCATACCCGATCCAGTAGGGATATTTTTATCTAAAAAAATATCGTATGAATGTTTACACTGAGACTTAAAATAATCAAATACTCTATCTAATATATTTGTACCGTCT
>JBILGQ010000053.1:0-6682 GCA_044350955.1 Candidatus Marinamargulisbacteria bacterium
AGATAGTATTTGTCTACAATCAGATTTAATGCTAATGGGTAAATTTGCTCCGAAATAATCTTGGGCAAGCCAGTAGGTGTTCATGTTTTGGTTGGGGGTATGGGCTATGATTTGCATAGATTGCTCTGCACGAAGTGCAGTAGAAATAATGCCGCGCCAAATTTTTATCAGTGCCTGCGGTAAATAATCGCTATTAATACGCGCAATTAAGTGACGGTACATTTTGGCTTCTCTACCAGGACGAATCATACTACTAGATTTCTCTGGATTCAGCTCTTTATAGCGACCCACTTTTTTGACTATATCTAAACGTTTTGATAATAAATCGAGTATAGCCACGTCAATGTTGTCTATATCTTGGCGTAAATTGTCTAAAGAAAGTACTTCGTTAGGGGAATTTTGAGTATTTATATGTTGTTCTGATGTCATGTTGCTATTGTAGCGGATTGAGAATTTTTTGGCCATTTAGAAGCTAGTTACAGAAGTTTTTGAGCTATCAATCTAAACTCTCAATACCAAGCGCTCTACAAATACCCGCCGCTTTATCTAGCGTTTCTTGCCATTCGTTTTCTGCTACAGACTCCGCAATAATAGCCCCGCCAACTTGAAATTCAAAGCAATTTCCTTGAATAATCAGCGTTCGAATTACCACAGAAAAATCAGCCGATCCGTCGCCGCCAAAGTATCCTAGTGCCCCCGAGTATACCCCGCGTTTAATTTGTTCGAGTTCAGCACATAGTTCTATGGCTTTAATTTTAGGCGCCCCAGTCATAGAGCCTGGAGGGAAGCAGGTTTTTAGGACGTCTAAAGTACTGTAAGCAGGATTTTTTTTACTGTGAATAATAGAGCTCATATGATGAACTGTTTCGTAACTATGAATGTCATACAGTGATGGAACAGATACAGAGCCGTTAATAGCCGTTTTTGATAAATCGTTTCGCATTAAATCGACTATCATTAAATTTTCAGCTTTATCTTTTTTACTGTGTTTTAAAGAATTATAACTGTGCTGATCTTTTTCGGGGTCGTTGTGGCGTTTGGTAGTGCCTTTAATTGGCTGCGCGGTGATAGTTCCGTTTGATTCTATACTTAAAAATTTTTCGGGGCTAGACGATAAAATACTAAAGTTTTCACAGTTCATAAACGCTGAATAAGGCGCTGGGCTTACGTTGCATAAATGTAAAAAAAGTTCAAACTGAGACGATAGGTTCTGAAAAGTACCGTAAAATTTTCGGGTTAAATTGGCTTGGTATATATCGCCACGATGTATACAGCTTAATAGCGAAGAAACGGCGTTTAAGTACTGGGTTTTTGTTTGTGTAGACTGAAGATCTTTGACTATGCATTGTAAGAGGGGGGCGGGTTCTGGATTGGGGATTTTGCTTAAATCTTCAGGGTGATTATAGAAAAGAACAGCGTCTTTATTTATATGATCAAAACGAATGATGATGTTAAACGAATAAAATAATAAATCGGGGGTGTTAATGATACTTTGGGTTTCTTTGTTTAGTTCTTCAAGCTGATGCATCGCCTCGTAAGAAATAAAACCAAAATAAGCGTTTTTAAAAGGGCTGTTATGAGAGCTTAGAACTGACTCTAAATTACTAAAATTATCGCGAACTTCGTGCTTAATATCAAAAGCTAAAATCGAATAACGTCCTGAATAATTTGTTTGTAGTGATGAATGCAAAAAAATCATCGGATTAAATCGTGCATTCACGGCACGTGCGAGGCTTTCGTAGTTAGAATAATCCCAGGCTTTGCTTAGCATTTGTATAAGTGTATTATTAATTGTATGTCGATACAATTCAATCCGATTTTATCTCCAGAAATACGGCCAAGTAATGCCCCCGTTCTAGCTACAAAATCTTCTCAAAACGAAGAGGTTCATGAACATAAATCGTCTAATAAATATTGGATAAAAGATTTTGAAAAAGCAAAAGAAATTATGCGTGTTTTCGCACTGCGTCCGCTTTTAGGGTTTGATTTGATAGAGTCGTATATGAATCGACCGGCTTATTATAATCAGTTTTCAGGAGAAGCCCCTCACAGTTATAGCGGTGTAAATTCTGTTGTTCCCGAGTTTGCTCAACTAATTCAGGACTTACTTTTTGCGCCTGAAACGACACAAAAAATGGATGTTAAAAATTTGGCAGTAAAAGACTTAATTGTTTCTTATGCCGAGAAGCATTATTTATCAGATTTTATGAGCAAAGACGAAATTTCGTTGTTTTTACTTCAGTTTTATACGAAATTGACCGAAAAAATATCTAATAAGACTGATACTATGTCTGAGAGAGAGCTGAATAACGAATTATTAGAAGAATTATTACAAACTTTGTATGAAGATCGTGTATTACAAAGCAAAACAAAAGAAAAATACGATTTGCGCGTAGAAAAAATAATGGGCGAATTATTGTTAAAAGTGTTTAATATTTACGAAGTAATGGCCTTTGATCCTTTAATTGGGAGGCATTCGTGTGAATTAGTTAGTGATAAAAATTATAAGTCTAATTGGGTGTGCAGTAACGTAGTTGATTTAATTGTATACGAGTTGTTATTAAACGATAATTTGCCCTTGGGGTATATTAAATTTTTGTTAGTTCCAAAACGGGTCAATGGTACAAAAATGAGCATGCATTTAAGTTTTTTTGCTAAAAATCGGCGTTTGTTTAGTTATAGATTGTTATATAATCTTGAGACGAATATCGTTCGGGTTCAAAGTAGTAAGGGTTCTGTAGAAACTTTGAATTTAAAGGTTAATAAAAACGGAGTTTATTTTATTTCGGGTACTTTAAATAAACGACAAGTTGAAATAAAAATTGAAAAAAGAGAAAACACTTTTGTAGAAAAACTTGAAATAGAGCCTTGGGAATCGGGGCGTGTTATTAATCATCATCATTTAGAAAGCGGGTATTTTAGTGATAACCTATTACACAAAAATAAGCAATTACAATCACGGTATCAGGTAAGTAAAAACGACACGCAACATTTTGTTTATAAAACTGTTGATATTGGTGAGGATCAATATGTAAGCACCACAATTTTTAGCGGAGATGTACCTGTTCCAATTAGCGGGTCGGGGTTTATTAAAAATATGGAAATTAAGAATCCGGGTTTTAATGTAATTAATTTGAATAGTGTCAGAGGTTAGCAGATAGATAAGTCGAACTAATTATTTTTTTGAAGCTTTGTGAGGCTTGTTTTTTTGAAGCCTTTATTCAAAATTTTCAATTGGTAAATCTAAACTAGGATCAATGTCATATATTGCTTTTTTAATTTCACTCAATGGAATACCCAGCCAAAATGGAAACTGCTTAAATTTTTTTTCTATTGTTTCTGCTAATGTTTCTGCTAATGCTTCTCTAGTAACAATACCTACAACATTGCCTAAAGAATTAAATATAGGCCCACCGCTATTGCCAGGTCTAGTAATTGTAGAAAATATAATATATTTATTTTTATCAGTTCCATCCATTGAGCCATTAATTTCACCTGTTTGAGATATTAATTCGGCTTTTGAACTGTGAGGAATTTTTGGAAACCCTAATATTAATATTTTATCTAAAGTATTGTAATCAGAAAACGCTAAGCCTTTGGTGAACAAAAATTCATCTTTAAGTTTAATAACTCCAACGTCAACTCCATCGACAATAAATCCATCGTTAATTTTTTTGTGGACTTGCTGAAAAGTAATTTTGGTTTTTTTACCTTGAATTTCTTGTTCTTCATCTAATTTCATATCATTAAGTACATGAGCGCAAGTAATAATTGTGTTTTTATTTATCAATATTCCTGTACCAGCATGAACGTCGCCATCTTTAGTTTTTCCTGTAAGATGAATGATGAGTTTGCTTTTTTCTTCAATTAAATAATTAAAACCTAAAATTTCTGTAATCCAAAAATAACCTTCTTTTTGTTTTTTAGAAAACTCCTTCAAAAATAGGTAGCATTGGTCGAGTGCACCAGTGTGCTTCTTAGAGCCAGTACATGTTAAATATCGTTTTGCGACCATTTTATCAACTATTTTTAAGAGGTTATGTTGATTTTTGAATAAATCAAAATTTAATTTATCTTTATAATATGTACAAAAATATGTGCAAAAGTCAAATAATGATAAAGGCGTTATTTTATTAGGTTCAATTGATAAATTAAGATCTTTAGAATATTCTTCATTATTAAAAGGTGAAAAAAAGGCTATTATATCTTCTAATAGCTTTTTTTGGTCTTTTATAGATAGTTCTGAAAGGTTTGAGTATCTTGACATTGTTTTTCCTATTATTATTAATTTTTAAATGTATCATGCAATAGAATTACAGACAACGTTCCTGCATAGTCTTAGTCCCTGGAATAAACTAAAGAAATTTTGTTCAAATGGTGCCATAGACATAAAAAATTTTCCTCTTGTACTTACATAAGCGAGGGGCGTTACCGCCTCGCTAGGGTATTACGCCCCTTCAGGGCTGTGATGAGAAGCCCTGAAGGGGCGTAGTATACGAACGATGGGTGTAGCCCATCGGATAGACAGACTCCCGACTTATTAGCACTGAATATGCGAGAGGCGTTAACGCCTCGCAACGGTATTACACCCGTTCAGGGCTGCGATGAGAAGTCATGTGAGATAGTGTTTGTAGAGACTCAAAATCTTGCGTCTCATTTTTATGTTTGAACCATATGATTCGCCCTTTCTCGATCTTTGGGCACTCTATGCAAGGGGCGTAATATACGAACGATGGGTGTAGCACATCGGATAGACATACTTCAAACTTACTAGTACTGCAGGATTCTTCGATTCCTGCGCAGAATGACAATTAAAAATAGGGGGGTTGATAAGGGTTGATTTTTGAAGCGAAAATAAAATATAAACTCTTAAAATAAAGGGTAAAAGCCGTTATACTATCCCCACTATGGGAATGAAAGAATTTGAAGCGATTGCTAATAAAGAATATCAACATGGGTTTCAAACTGATATTCAAACAGATGTTTTAGAAAAGGGATTAAACGAAGGTATTATTCGCCAAATTTCCGAATTGAATAATGAACCTGATTTTATGCTGCAGTTTCGTTTAAAAGCTTATAGGCATTGGCTAACTATGGAAGAGCCAGATTGGGCTTTGGTAAATTATCCAAAAATTGACTATCAAAGTATTCATTATTATGCGGCTCCGGTAAAAAATACTAAAAAAAATAGTATGGATGAAGTAGATCCGGAATTGAAACGTACTTTTGAAAAATTGGGTATACCACTTATTGAACAAAAGCGTTTAGCAAATGTGGCCGTTGATGCTATTTTTGACTCTGTTTCGGTTGCAACTACTTATAAAAAGAAATTATTAGAACACGGTGTTGTGTTTTGTCCTTTATCTGAAGCGGTTCGGGATTATCCAGAATTGGTTAAACAGTATATGGGCTCTGTTGTGCCTCATACCGATAATTTTTTTGCAGCTTTAAATGCAGCGGTATTTACCGAGGGGTCTTTTGTGTATATTCCAAAAGATACTGTCTGCCCAATGGAACTATCGACTTATTTTAGAATTAATACTGAAAATACAGGTCAATTTGAACGTACTTTAATTATTTGTGAAGAAAATAGCAGTGTGTCGTATTTAGAAGGTTGTACAGCGCCAAAGTTTGATACGAATCAGTTGCATGCCGCTGTTGTTGAGTTGGTAGCGCTTGACAATGCCAATTTAAAATATTCTACGGTTCAAAATTGGTATGCAGGCGACCCTAAAACAGGAAAAGGCGGCATTTATAATTTCGTAACCAAGCGAGGTAAGTGCTTAGGTAAAAAATCGAAAATTTCTTGGACACAAATCGAAACAGGATCGGCTATAACCTGGAAATATCCTAGTTGTATGTTAATCGGAGACGAGTCTATCGGTGAATTTTATTCTGTTGCACTCACGAATCATAATCAGCAAGCCGATACCGGTACAAAAATGATTCATATCGGAAAAAATACAAAGAGCACGATAGTCTCTAAGGGGATTTCGGTAGGCAAGTCTGTAAATACTTATAGAGGGCTTGTTCAAATGAATAAATCGGCACATCTCGCCGATAATTTCACGCAATGCGATTCTATGTTAATTGGAGATAAATGCACGGCGAATACATTTCCGTATATCGATGTGCGTAATTCAAGCTCTACTGTGGGGCACGAAGCGGCAACTGTAAAAGTGTCTGAAGAGCAGTTATTTTATTTCCAGCAACGTGGAATTTCGCTTGAAGATGCCTTAACTAGTATTGTGAATGGTTTTTGTTCGGATGTTTTTAAAGAATTGCCTACAGAGTTTGCTGTTGAAGCCACTCAATTATTAAGTTTGAAACTAGAAAATACCGTAGGATAAACTACGATCGGAGAGATTATGTTTAAATTAACTGATATTAAAGCAACGATAGATGGAAAAGAAATTTTAAAAGGGGTTACTTTAGAAATAAAACCGGGTGAAATTCATGCGATTATGGGGCCCAATGGTTCTGGTAAGAGTACGCTTGCTAAGGTGATTTGTTCGCATCCAGATATTGAAGCCTGTTCTGGAAAAATTGAATTAGACGGAAATGATATTTCTGAATTGGATCCGAATGAACGGGCTAACGAGGGTGTGTTTTTGGCTTTTCAGTATCCGGTCGAAATTCCTGGTGTTAATAATGCCGAGTTTTTACGCATGGCCTATAATGC
>JBILGQ010000054.1:0-6592 GCA_044350955.1 Candidatus Marinamargulisbacteria bacterium
CCCGATATCCAATTTGGCATTTTCAAATCTATTAATAGAATTTTGCAAACTTTCTTTAGTCTGAATTTTGTTATTTTTGCCAGTTTCATCTATTTTTTTACTTTTATCTTTTTTACCTTTTTTATCTTCAGAATTCCCTACTGAATCTTTTACAGCTAAATAATATTCCGTTAAAATCCTTAACGTTTTGACATCAACAATGCCATCCTTTTTTGCTGCAACCTCTAGTTCTAATACAGAATTAAAGCTAAATACAGCATCTTGTAACGTAGACGCTGTACCTAATAAATTAGGTGCTAAAACTCTTAATTCATCAGCGGCTAATTTAGGAGCAGAATTAGAGATGTCACTTTCAATACCCGGATTTTGCAACACCGTTTGAATTGCCTCATTTATTATGCTTTGTTTAACCCGAATGTCTTTTACATTCAACCCAGTTGCATTGACGATATACTGTTTATTCTCATTCAATGTTTTTAGAACAAGAGTAGTAAGTTGCATTTTTTGTCTTTTAACCTGACTCGAGCTAGATCCCGTCACAGCTAAAGCAGCTTGTACCGTATCAACCGCCCGACTACGCTCGTTATCATCAGGACTAAATAAACCAAGACTGTTTAAAGCTTGAAAAACCTCTGTTTTATTCGTAGAGGTTGAAAGTAATGCCTCGTCAACGTCCCTTTTAGCTTTTAATATACCTTCAACATCTCCTTCTGGAGTTTCAAGCGAAGTCAGTTCAGATTGCAAAGTAATCAACCTAAGTGTATCAAGCAATGTTTTAACAGGTCTTTGACTTACTAAATCCATTGTTTCTTTATATTTATAAGCCGAATCTAAAAGATTAAGCTTCTGTATAGCAGTCGTATCTGAATTTTCTAAACCTATTAGAAAAGGTTCCCAAACTGTCAAATTAGAGTTGCTCGTTAATGTATCTTTTAAAGTTTCTAATACAGAATCCTGCTGCTCTTTTAAGATAGCTTTCTGCTCGTCTTTGCTAAACGATTGTCTATTTACCACAAAATTCTTTACAATTTGTTTAGTTTTATTTAGAAGATCTTCTTTTACTTTTTCTTGTAACAGGCTCAATTTCCCTCTTTCGATACCAGAACTACCTGCTATTCTATCATCTAGAATTTTGACAATATTTTGTCGTGTTTTAATGTCATCTAAATTAAACGGCTTAGTAATCTGTAAAAATTCTGCCTTAATTTCATGCAGTTTTTTTGTCATTTGACTTAAAAAGTCAAGGCCTTCTAAATTAGATAAGCCCTCAAAAACATCACTATCTTTTAAAATTGTTCTAAGAGTAGGATTTGCTAATAATTGCTGCTTAAGTAAGTTTTGTCTTTCAGGATCTGCTGACTCTAAAAGCCCTAATAATTGTTCAGTGTCTTTAAAAGCCGATTCAACCTCTTGTATTTGGCCCTCACTGTACTGTTTTGAATGCATAAAATGCGGTTTATTAACGCCACTTTTAGGTTCATTTAATGTATCAAATAACCCTTTCAACTCCTCGTCATTTTTACCTAATATCTCATTGGCCATACTGGTACTATCTTTATAGTCCATTTTATTATTACGAGACATAAGTTCGCCTTCAATGCTTGTGTAAGTATCAAATGTACTTTTTAAAAATTTTAAAAGGTCTAATTTATCCTTATTTTCTTGATTGTCGCTATCTTTAACTTTAGCTTCCATTTCTTTAATCTGTTCTAAAGTTATTCTTCCTTTCGGCTTCACTTCTAATAATATATTTCTTAAATTTACCAATTCTGCATTCGTATTTTGATCATAGCCCCTAACCCCTATTTTGTTTATAACAACTGTACCGACTTCCCTTAAAAACTTTTGATTTTCGGCTAAATTATCGTTTGATGTTTGGCTTTCCACAGTATTTTGTTGCAGCATAGCTATAAACGCACGCATCACTTCAGGTTTTGAGCTAATCAATAAATCAGCTGCTTTATCAATATTATCAATTGCAGTTTTCATGATTGTCACGGCTTCAGACGCAGCTTTTCTTTCAGGAATAACACCCTTTGTACCGAATATTCCAGCTATTTTGTCTTTAACATCATCTAGGCGTGAATCATCTAAATGACTAACCGCTTCTGAAATCTGAGAGATTCTTTCAATCGTTTCAATTTTTTCAGTTTTTTCTACTCCCTCTTTTTTCTCAGAGTCTTTCAATTGAACTTGTTCTACAACAGCTCGTTTGTCTTCACTTTCTTTTAATTTAATTAATAGCCTCTCGCTCTCCCCACTTAGCTCAGTTTGTCTAGCTGTGCTGTTACTTTGCAAAAAGATAATCGTATCAGCCAAAAAATTTGCAGCCATTTCTTGGGTATGTTTATCATTTGATGCAAATGCTAAATCTAAGAATTTTTCATAATTCTCCATACTTTCTTTGTTACTATAAAAAGCTGTTTTTTCGTCCGCATCAGCTACTCGCAGTTGTGCTAAATACTGAAATCCTTTTAAGAATGTGTCTGTCATTTTTGATTTTTCTGAATAAGTTGCATCAAACGCAGTCTTAAACTTTATAGATAAATTTAAATTTTCTTTTCCCTCATCTAATACTTCAATTTTATATAAGTTTGATAAAATTTTCTCAGCTGTATATCGATTCATATGCTTTAATACAGACTTTAATGCATCGTCGCCTTTCTGGCTTATGGCCTTTAACAAGGCAACCCCTGCATCTGAATCACTGATAGACTGATCGGATAATAAATGTTTTTCAAGCAAACGAGCTAATCCTTCGGCAGCCATTTGTTGACCCTTTTCTGGGTCTACTGGGTCTTTTTCAACAGATTTAATTACCTGATCAATTTCTTTGGCTACAAAAGCAATTTTTGTATTAGCTGCTTGTCCGTCAAGCTCCACTTTCATATTCTTTAAGCTGTTCACAGAAACAGTACTTTCTTTAAAAAATTCAGTTGATGCGGTACTAACATTTCTTAAAGTTTCATTCATTTGATTTTTAAATGGCACAGAATTTGAGCCTGGTGTTACACCGTTAGCTATCAGCATTTTTCTTTTGACGCTTTCTACTAAATTCCGCTCATGCTCAGATAAATGCTTCGAATCATCTGTAAATTCTGTTAATTCATCATCTTGTAAATAAGCAAATATGGCATTTCCAGCAGCACTTGCACCTAAATACGCTGCTTCTGATCTATATCTATCGGCACCTTCTTTAGTTCTTAATTCAGCACTACTAAAGTTATTCATTCTATTTAGTGAGCTTGTAATAGAATCAGGACCACCTCTTCTATACTGAACTATTGCAGATCCAGCCGTTATATCTTTAACATCACCTCGTTCAATACGATCAAAAATATTTTTCAATTTTGGAATATCCCCTACTTTAGCTTCAGCTAAAACTTGGGCTTTCATTAGAGCATATTGTGTATCCTTACCTTCCAAATTCTTTTTATCTTCTCTATTTGATAAATTATCATATAGATCTGCCATCACTTGCTCAAAAAATTCATCATTGGCAGATAAAATCTCCAACATTTGTCTGGCACCTAAATGTTTGTTACTGTCTTGATAAAGATCACCGAGCACAGCATACATCCCTTGAATCGCATCTAATTTGTTCTTCGCTTCAGTGTTTCGATTTGGAGAAGTACGCGAATATTGATCCTTCAAACTTTCTACCTTTTTCTTTAAGATTTTACCGGCATCCTCATCATTTTCAAATACAGCTGACTGCCTATCCAATTGAATACCCGGATGTTTTTTGAAATATTTTTCTGTCATACTTTTGGGTCCTGAATCAAACCAGTGTGGCCTGTCGGACTCAAAATTAGTTCTTACACCACCTATGCGTCCGGTCGAGTTTAATTCATACTCATCTTCCAATAGCTCATCTTTTCGTTTTTGATGACGCTTAGTTAATATTTCTTGTATTTCGATGAGCTTTTTTTTGACATCTGGATCAGTTGCATCCTTAATCATCTGATGAAAATTTTCACCGACCTTGCCATAAGTAATTGTTTGAAATTCCAGGTCACTAGTATCAAAAACTTTGCTAATATCCAATTCTTGCTCGTCAATTTTTTTCTCGACAGTATCTTCAGAAGGCGCAGAGTTATTATCGGCCTCTGCTAGAGGAGGAGCAGGTTTATCTTCGGCAGCACCGACAGAAGGTGAAGATGAAGGTGAAGTTTCGATTGGAGCAACTGGTTTTTCAGCAGGACCCATAGGTTCGATTGGAGCAACTGGCTTTTCTATATCACGAAACTTAGCCTCTATAGTCTCTTCACTAATACTGTTTGTACTAGGTTCTGAGGTCTTACTCAACTTTTCTAAAATTGGCTTTTCAACATTATCGTTAACCTCTATTGCGCCAAATTCAGCCTTCAAATCTTCTAAGTTGGTCTTAAGTTTATTTAATTTTTCATCCGAAACTTTCTGTACAGGTTTATTTTCCTCTTCAAACTTCCTAAGTTCAATTTTTGGCAGAGCAACACTAGTTTTTTCAGGCTTTATCGAAGCCACTGGTTTGTTCGACAATACATTAGTCTTCCGAGTATCAAACGGCTTCTCTACAACTAAATTTGATCTTAGACTATCTTTTTTTCGTCCTTTTCTAAGTTTTGTATTATCTCTTATAGCAAAAGCTGCTCGAGCACTACTAATAAAGTTGCTAGTATTACCTTCACTTGCATACAATGCATATTGTTTACCTCCGTTATCCTCTCCAAGAACTTGAAGGTCGCCTTTAATATCATGCAATTGGTCTTCGGGTAAAACTGTAGCCATATCATCATAACTTACAGTTCTTCCTCCTACCTTAAGCTGCTCTCGAGCAATAATTAATAATAAATTCTTCTCATCATCTGTTAATTCCTCCCTATTATTTACTGCTTTATTTACTGCTTTGGTTACAATGTCTTGCTTATTTTCAAGCAATAGACGTTTTTCTTCTGAACTTAAATTCTCTACCTTTACCTCATCCGCCTTTCTTAAGGCCCTTGCCAATGGAGAATTTCCTTTTTTCTTCTCTTTGCTAAGTTCGTCAAAATAAAATTCTGTATCCTTTGTTGCGCCGCTATTCTGCCTTTTATCAATTAGATTATACTTTTCTTTTATCTCAATACCTTCAAATGCATTCAAAACAGCTGGTGTTAAAATCTCGACACTTGATGTATCTCTGGCCTTAGCTTCTGTTATTTCTAAAGCTGCAGACAGTGTAAGCACGCCATCTTCTCCAATGTCAAATTTATCTCTCATAGCCAATCTAAGCAATTCCTTTTGCTTAGGCGTGGCGTTACCTGATTTTAAAACTGCTTTAATAGTCTCTTGAACAACCTTTTCAACAGTTTTTTTTGGATTAATTTTATTTGCGGCTGTTATTAATTCAGCAGAATTTTCGCCCTTAACCTTCTTAGAATTTTTCCTGTGATTTTTGCTGTAATCTTTTTGACTTAAGGCATATAACACATCTTTATCTTTTAAATAGAAATCCTTATCATCGTCCTTATTAAACCGCGATTTTAGCCGATGTCGACCGACTACTTCCAACGATTCAAATTCACCGCCAGCTACCTCAATTAAACCTAATTTATTTAGCATTGCAATAAAGAAATAGTTTTGCACATGATTACTGCTATGTGCTCGAGCTTGACCGTCAAATAAACCTACGGCCGTTAAATGTCGATTTTCTATATGGCCCACTGTAGTTTTACTCTTTTGATTCTTTTTCTGCGTGTCAATAATTTGAGTAATAAAGCCCTGTGCACCTTTATATTCAGCCGGAATTAATCCTCTAAGATTATCTAGCTCCTCTGAACTTAAGTCTGCCCCCTTACTAGCAACAACACTTTTTACGGCTAAATCTATAAGCTCTTTTACTTTCTCAGAATCTCCCTCACCTAATGTCTCTCCTGCTTCAACCGCTTTATCTAACCTTTCTTTAAAATTTCCACTGTCTGCTGCCGCTACTGATTCAATAGCAGTGTTAAACGCCGTTATATTCTCTGTTCTCGTCTCTGGAGCTATTTCCTGAGCACCTTGTATTTGTAAAGAATTTTCTTCTTTTGCAATCTCTTCCTGTAATGCGCTAATTTTATTTTTAATTTCATCCTGACGTTCCGTGGCTTTTTGATTAGCTTTTACATTCTTATTGTTTTTAAACGCATATATCCCATTTCTAGCCAAATTTCGCTGCATCACACCATTGTTACGACCTTCAATAAACTTTTGAACAACTTCATGCTCTTTTAATTCTTGCTTTTTTTTCAAAAATTCTTCTCTTTTTTTCTTGTGTTCTGCTACTGTTTCTGGAGTTAAAACCTCTAAAAGTTCTTCCGGAATCTCTTTATCAAGAGACAAAGTCTCAACGCTTTGAAACGCTTTTGATTTTTCTTCATACTTTTTGAGATCTTCTTCATACTTTATGAGATCTTCTTCATACTTTTTAAGATCTTCTTGATATTTTTCATTATTAGCCTCATTTATTGGATCAGCCTCAGGCACACCACCTGTACTTTGATCAAGCTCAGGTATATTATCAGCCTCAGGTGTATTGCCAGTCTCAGTACTTAGTTTAGGCTCATTTGCTTTACCAGGCTCAGATGCCCCA
>JBILGQ010000055.1:0-6556 GCA_044350955.1 Candidatus Marinamargulisbacteria bacterium
TTATGGGGCGTAGCCAAGCGGCAAGGCAGCGGGTTTTGATCCCGTCATCGTTGGTTCGAATCCAGCCGCCCCAGCCACTCATTGCTATTATACTCTTTTGAATTCATGCAATTATTTTTAAAAAATGGATTTAAAAAAAACTATAGATCTTAAAAAAATAAAATAACAGAAGTTCCCTTCGACTCCGCTCAGGGAACGAGTAGATCCGCTCAGGGAACAAGTTGTTAACCCAAAAATTTCCCAAAAGGTGGCTGAGCGGAGTCGAAGCCACAGTGTGTCTCATTCTGACACTCAGAAAATTTGTTTAATTCACTATAATTTCCGTCAATCAAGGCTTGTTTTTTCTTCCGACTCCAACCCTGCAATTGTTTTTCTCGATAAAACGCCTCATCAATACGATCAAATTTTTCAAAATACAGCAATTTAACCGGTTGGTTTTTTTTAGTATGGTTTGCTCCTAATAAATTTTGATGCTCCCATACCCTCCTTTTCAAATTTTTTGTACTTCCAGTATAAAAACTACCATCCCCACATTCTAGTATATACACGTATCCCATTAACGCTCCTAATGTTCCCTTCGACTCCGCTCAGGGAACGAGTAGATCCGCTCAGGGAACGAGTAGATTAACCCAAAGATTTCCCGTAAGGTGGCTGAGCGGAGTCGAAGCCACAGTCTTCTCATACTAACACTCACGATCTTCTGAAATTATTATTGACTAAATAAATCATGGCTAAAATATGAGAACCTAATCCTAAAAAATCAACAAAAAGCACTTTTCCTATCAACAAATAAAAATAATAAATAATTCCAAAAAAAATAAACATAGCTACCAAAATCTGTATAACTCTATTTTTAAATCGAAAAATAGATAAAAAAAGACTCAAGCTACCTACAGCACCTAAAAAAATTGCTTTAATAAACTCTAATATAGTTAAAGACCCTACTTCAATATTTGAAGCAAACGACAAATATACAAGCCCCCACCAACAAAATAAATATACCCCTGCTAATTGTATAGACCAGAATAAAAATTTTTGAAAACCTAATGTCATTTTATTCTTTAAAATTCAGGATTTATCAACTTACGTTCTTCATCATTAAGACTATCAATAAATTGACTCCATTTATCGTTACCTGCACGTTTTGAAACAAAAACAGAGGCCATTAACATAAATTTATGTGCTACAAACTCTAAATCCTTAAAAAATTCACTGAGTCTTGTATCATTCTGATTTACAAAGAAATAAAAAGTGTCTCTATAATTAGCTTTACCTCTAAATCTGAAAGCTTGATCCATAAAACAAATTGTTTTATTCCTTAATCTATCATCTCGCAATTTACGCGCACCTTTAGTTCTAAAATTTTTTACATTTAACGCCTTAAAATCATCAATCCTTTTCACTTGAGATTCTTCTAATGATCGATGATGCTCCGCGGTTCCTTTAAAGTAAGACATTATACATTTTTTTATAGCTTTATGTTTTACCGGAAAATTATCAGAATTTAGATCCAAGCCTAGATTTTTAAGCCCTCCTTCAAAATCAATTAAAGTCTCAATTTGACTTTCAACATTTTTTTCAGACAAATTTTCAAGAGAGTATTTAAAAGGATATTTAACAATATTTTTTTCTGATAACAGATGAAAAATATCAGCCACTGCTTTATGATTATTAGCTTCTGATTTATTAAAAGCTTGAATCATAGCTTTTGCTGCATAAAAAACTGAGTAATACCAACCTATTATTGCTAATCGAGCATTAAAATACTTAGCGTTATTTTTAGAATTAAATATACGAATTGATTGCAAATAATTAATCGATGAAAAAAGATTAACTAAAGCGTTTTTCGAAAAATTGTTATCAGATTTAATTTTTTCATAAAAATCCTCTAAAGACTTAATATCGAAATCTGCACATTCCTTCTTTAAAGCATGCATCCAATTAACAGTAGCATTGTAAGCGTATTTCGGATTAGAAAAATCAGAATCTTCTGATTCTAAATATTCTACTAAATAATTTTTTTGATTTGACATCGATAAAAAATATTATATAACTAATTTTTTATGAGTACAAATATGCTTAAAAAAAATGTCTTAAAACCCCAAAAACAACCACAAAAAAGGCCCAACTACAGCCTGCAAAAGCAGCGATAACAGATCAAAATAAGACAAAGCCAAAATAATTAAAAAGCCATAAGGCTCTACACTCATATAACGTTCTTGTAAGCGCTGCGATAAAAAAAACGCCAAAATCCGCGACCCATCCAAAGGCGGAATTGGTATCAGATTAAAAACCGCTAACACCAAGTTAATCACCACAGCATACTGCAACACAGTCAATATAAAAACTGAGTTCTGCGTCAGATCTAAATTCAAACCCAAATACCCCCGAAACAATACAGCCGCCAAAAAAGCCAAAAAAACATTAGTTAAAGGCCCCGCAATGGCAACTATCATCATATCTCTCGAGGGCTTTTTAAAATACCGCGTATCAATAGGAACAGGCTTAGCCCAGCCAATCAAAAACCCTGCCCCCGATACCAGCAAAACCCCTGGTAAAATCACCGTCCCCAACGGATCGACATGCACAAGAGGGTTCACGCTCAAACGTCCCAAATTCTTAGCAGTAGGATCGCCCAACCAATACGCCACAAGCCCATGTGCAATCTCATGAAGCACCACAGAAAAACCCAAAATCAACAACTGATACATACTACTGGGCTTCTCAAAAAAACCATAATAAACAAACCCCAAAACCAAACACAAATCAAAAATCGAAAAATAAAACTTAAAACATTTAAATCGTCTATGAAATAAAAAATATCGCCAAGTCATGCTCAAAGTATCGCAAGAATCAAAGCAGGCTTCAAGGTGCCTTTCAAGGTAGCCTGGCTACCTAGTACGAGGCGAGACAGTATCTGATTAATCCCTAGAACCCAATGAATGGAGAATTTTAGATTTCATTTCTTTAAGATTAGGCAATCGTCCTTGCAAATCGCTTGGCAATTCCTTGGTTAAAATATATTCCGCCACGCCCATGGGTTTATTCAGACCCTTTAATGCATAGTCCACTTCAAAATGATCCCGATCAGCACATAAAATAATGCCAATAGACGGATTTTCATCGGCTTCTCGAACGTGATCATCTAAAAGATTTAAATAAAAGTTCATTTTTCCAGCATATTCTGGTTTAAAGGTTCCTGTTTTTAGTTCAATCGCTACTAAGCATTTTAAGCGTCGATGATAAAACAGAAGGTCAATAAAGTATTCTTTTCCATGTGATTCAATTCGATGCTGGTTTCCAATAAACGAAAACCCGTAACCCAGTTCCAGTAAAACATCTCGAATTTGAGTAATCATTTTTTGTTCAAGCTCTCGCTCTAACATCGGTTCACGAACACCTAAAAAATCTAACATATAGCTGTCTTTAATAGCCTCATTGGCTTGTTCGGCCATGTGAGCGGGCAAGGTTTCTTTAAAATTATGCTGCTTTTTAGCAATTGCTTGGCGTTGGTAAGCATTGGCCTTGATTTGATTCAAAAGAACATCTCGGCTCCATTTCATATCGATGGTGGCTTGAACATAAAATACTTGCTCTTGGGGGTCTTTTGTTTTGGTCATAATAACAATGTTATGACCCCATGGAATTTCTCTAACAAGCTGTAAGAGATTTAAATGATTCACATAAGTTGTATGCAACTGACGCATAAACCAAAGGTTTTGAGGCGAAAATCCGGTTGAAGATGGAAATGCTTTTAACAAATCTTTTGAAAGTTGCTCCACAACCGACTTTCCCCACCCGAACTGTTCTTGTTTTTGAACAATCATTGCTCCTATTGCTTGGTATAAAGCAATGTGTTCCCGATTCACAGTATACACCGCTTTTGTGTGACGACTTTGAATGGTAGATTTAATATCGTCTAAAAATTGTGAGTACTCTATATTATTTATTAGGTCTGTCATAAGTTCTCCTATTGTAGCATTTATTGGTTTTTGTAAGTTGTGTTTTTTTGACTTAGATTTTCAGGTTCGAAGTTAATTCACTATGCCCAACCAATACGCCACAAGCCCATGTGCAATCTCATGAAGCACCACAGAAAAACCCAAAATCAACAACTGATACATACTACTGGGCTTCTCAAAAAAAACATAATAAGCAAACCCCAAAACCAAACACAAATCAAAAATCGAAAAATAAAACTTGAAACATTTAAATCGTCTATCAAATAAAAAATATCGCCAAGTCATGCTCAAAGTATCGCAAGAATCAAAGCAGGCTTCAAGGTGCCTTTCAAGGTAGCCAGGCTAACTACTATATAAATATAAAAATTTCTTGCAATTTTTTATTTTTTTTCTCGTTAATACTATAACAAAGTTACTAATAAAGTATTTTTGTAAAAAAAAATAAATAAATAAATAAATAGGAGTTTAATTTATGTCTATGCAACCAGTGAATCCAAATCTAAGACAACAAGTAAGACGCCCCCAACCAGCCCCACCCGCAGAGGCGGCTGCGGCAGCACATGCGGGTGGCGGTGGCGCCGCTGCAGCAGAATCAAGAACATCAAGAGCAGAAGCTGCTTTATCTCAAGTACCACAGTTCCCATATAGACCATGTTTCAATGATGAAGAACGAATGGAAATTCTGCTCGGAACTATTAAAGGCAAATTCGGATACGATGGAACCTTATGCGCCTATCTAAATAGAAACCAAGCATCTGGCATGACTTTAAATGACGAAAAGATATACCCAGGACATGTAGTAAATAACGGAAAATATGCTTTGGCTGCAGGGCCCGGATTTGACGGTGATAGAGTTTCGAGAGTGCCAAAAGAGCGTTTTTATCAAGCAGCATCTGACTATGAAAATCTTATATGCGCTGCCGGGTCTAAACTACCAAATGGAAGTGAAAACTTTGATTTTTTAAATTATGGTGACAGCACTGAAATAAACAATACAACCGTTACCTGTCTTCATCCTAATACAGATGCTAATTGGAATGCCTATGTTAATGAGAATGGCCTATTAAGAAATAGTAATGATACCGAAGATGGTATTGAAAGCCATATCCAAGTACGTTTGCTAAAATATACTGACAATCAAACTGGCGAAGAAAAAACAGTAGCCCAGTTTTTACCAACCGGCCATAATACCATGTCTTTAAAACAGCTAATCGCCATCCGACAAACTTTAACAGCACTTGGTCGCGAAAATAAAAGCATGATACATTGCGCCGACGGCCAAGATCGAAGTGGCTTAATAGTAGTTTTAAACATGTTTTTAGATAGTGGCTATAAAACTCCGATAGAATTAGCTCTAGTAATAGAACAAGTAAGAGCAGAAGCCTTTCCTGATGCTGCAAAAAATTCTTTTTACGAAAAAAGCAGTGGCCTATTATATCCTGCAAAACAATCATTTAATAACTACATCAATTCACCTACTACTAAAAATCGTGGGGCCTGGATTAATCAGTTAAAAACCATGACTTTTAATGATACTATCAGAAGATTATTAATTGATTATTATGCAAACATTAGTGCTAATGTTGGCGAAGGTGGTGGCGCAGCAGCAGCAGCAGCAGCACAAGTACGCCAGATAATTCCAATAAAAGCGTTTAACCCAATACTAAATAAGAGTACTAGACCGATTACTTCTCATGTTTTCCAACCCCTCGCTTCGCTGAATCCAGAATTTAAACAAAAAATTCGAGAACAAAAAGGACGGAATATCGATAACAGCGCCTGGACCGAGCAGCACAAGGGCCTACTAACAGCGCAATACCATGAATCAGGCATTGATTTTGTCACCACCCGCGGGCGCGCTGGCGAGGATGCTGGATTTTACGCCAAGTACAACTTTAACTTAAGCCCCGAGCAAGTCGAGAGCACACAAAAAGAATTGCAAAGAATGGTAAACAGCTGCAAGGATGAGGACTGCGGTTCTACCATGAGCCTGGCCATCATCACTTGGGCCGAGGACAATACTCCAATACTCCACATGGGCTTACTCGGGGACAGTCCGTTGCTGGCCTACGACAGCGCTGGCAAACCAATAGCAGGTTTTGTGGGAAACAAAGACTTTATGCCAACAATGCGCCATATGAACCCGCTCGTCACTTCCTGCCCAGATAATTTCTTTATCCATCATGAAAGTGACAGCTATAGCAAAACCCGAACTGACAAAACGAACCCTACCCAAAAAATCAGCCTCGCGGTCAACAGAGGGATTGGGGATTGCGACATATTAACAGACTCCAATGACCATGAAATCGATTTTAAAACCGTGCCACTTGAGCGAGCGAGTACCATCATCATCGCCAGCGATGGCTATGAAAATAATCGCTCAACATCGACCGCAAGCTTTCGTGGCAGCACACAAACCAAGCACGCACCACTCCTTGCCGAGTATTCCCCAGAAAAAATCCAAGAGATGTTTGACAGTGTCGCCAATGACTGGACCCGAGCGATCTTTAGCAATAAAAACGAAGACGATCAGACAGTATTTATCATCAAACCTACAGATCTTATTCCAGGAAAAACCATCGTATGCGCCATAT
>JBILGQ010000056.1:0-6555 GCA_044350955.1 Candidatus Marinamargulisbacteria bacterium
GTAAGCCAACAAGATATAAATCAGATACGTGAAAATTTGGGTTTTGATCAACCCATTTCTGTGCAATATTTCTTGTGGTTAAAGACGGTGTTAAAGGGTGATTTTGGGTATTCATTTGTATCAAAGCAACCTGTGTTAGAGGTGATTTTAGATCGTTTGCCTGCAAGCTTATTGTTGTCTGTTTCATCACTTATTATTATTTTATGTATTACAGTACCGCTTGGTATTTTGACGGCATATAAGAAAAATTCTTTTTTTGATGATTTTGTGGCTTTTTTTAGTTTTTTAGGTTTGTCGATACCGGCTTTTTGGTTGGGTTTAATGCTTATGTTGTTATTTTCATTAAAATTAAATATATTACCAAGTTCTGGGTATTTAGATCCTTTGTTATTAGATGAGGCCTTTTATTTGCAAGCAATAGATATTGCGAATCACATGATTTTGCCATTAATTACTATTGTTGTGGGGGGTATTGCTGGGTTAATTCGCTTTAATCGATTTGGATTGATTAAAATTTTGACTCAAGATTATATTATTGCAGCTCGGGCCAGAGGTATTTCTGAAACAAAGATTTTGTTTAAACATGCCTTTAAAAATGCTTTGTTGCCAATTATTACCTTGTTAGGTTTAGAGTTGCCGGGCTTAATTGGAGGGTCTTTTGTTATTGAGTATATTTTTGCTTGGCCTGGAATGGGGCAGTTGGGGGTGTCGGCGGTGTTTTCTAGAGATTATCCGGTATTAATGGCAACGGTATTATTTTCGTCATGTTTAATTATTGTGGGCAATAGTTTAGCGGATATTGCTTATACTTACGCCGATCCCAGGATTCGTAAGAAATGAGAATAATGAGTAAGAAAATGTGGTTTTCGCTTGTTTATTTAGGGGTTTTAAGCGTTTTGGCTTTGTTTGTACCATTTTTTTCTGTAGATCCCTCTGCTATTGATACAACGTTGATCGGAAGCCCACAGGCGCCTAGTTTTAGCCATATTTTTGGGGTAGATGATATGGGGCGTGATCTACTTATTCGTAGTATTTACGGGGCGCGTGTATCGCTTACGGTTGCTTTTGTTGCTGTGCTTTTGTCGGTAGGAATAGGGGTGTTTGTGGGTATTATTTCGGGTTATTTTTCGGGAATTGTAGACTCTATTATTATGCGTGGTATTGATGTTTTAATGGCCATTCCTACTTTGTTTTTAATTTTGATTGTTCAAGTTACTTTAGAGCCTAATATTGTTACTGTGATGGTTGTGATTGGGCTTAGTTCTTGGATGGGTGTGGCAAGGTTGGTGCGTGCAGAGGTACTTAGTTTAAAAGAAAGAACGTTTGTTACAGCCTGTAAGGCGCGCGGATTATCTAAGAAAAAGATAATTTTTAAACATATATTTCCCCATACCTTAAACCCGGTGATTGTATCGACTACTTTGGGAATGGGATCGGCCATATTACTTGAATCAGTGTTATCGTTTTTGGGTTTAGGGGTTCAGCCTCCTCATGCGTCCTGGGGGAATATGTTAGATAATTCGTTAGGCTTTTTACGAGATGCTCCTTGGTTAGCTTTGATACCTGGGTTATTGATTACGTTTACGGTTTTATCATTAAATTTTTTAGGCGATGGGCTTTGGATGCTTATCGACCCAAAAGCGAGGAAAGCGGATGTTGCAGATAAATGAGTTGAGGGTGGAATTTAATCAGGATAAAAAAAGAGTGCAGGCTGTTAAAGGCATTTCTTTTGAGTTGCCACATGGCTGTTCGTTGGGCGTTGTTGGCGAGAGTGGCTCGGGAAAAAGTGTAACGGCTTATTCGATTATGGGGCTGTTGCCTGATACAGCTAGTGTTACTGGCGAAATAATATGGAACGGCAAAAATCTATTAGATTTTTCGCCTAAAGAATGGTTCTCTATTCGAGGTAAAGAAATTGGCTTAATTTTTCAAAATCCCCAAGCGGCCTTAAATCCTGTGTTTACGATAGCGAATCAAATGATTGAAACGATACAGCTGCATCAACAGGTTAGCAAAAAAGAGGCAAGAAATATTGCGATAGAGTTACTGAAGAAAGTAACTATTACAAATGCGGAACAACGCATAGACGATTACCCCCACCAGTTTTCGTTGGGCATGTGTCAGCGAATTATGATTGCACTTACGGTAGCAATGAAACCAAAATTACTCATAGCAGATGAACCAACAGCGTCGTTGGATGTCACGTCTCAAAAGCAAATATTAACGTTATTAGGCGATTTGCGACGAGATTTGGAGATGGATTTACTGATTATTTCGCATGATTTGGCGCTTATTTCAGAGCATTGTGATTATGTGGTGGTGTTGTATTTAGGTGAGGTTGTAGAACATGGTAAAACAGCCGATATTTTTCAGAATCCCCAACATGCCTATACAAAAAAGTTAATCGAGGCGATTCCGAAGGTTTCGTTTAGATTGGGGTTAAGCTAACTTGCCAAGCCAGGTATTGGCGCTAATCGTAGTAAGGTAAGCAGATTGTTTATAAATGCCGTCTTTTTGCAGAAGTAGAATTCCGGGGATGGCTAGTTTTTTGCAATAATAATGCAAAGTATCGTTGTTTGAATCATCTGATAACTTTGTTTCAACTAAAAACCAGGGTTTGTTGTTTTTTACGATTAAAAAATCTACTTCTCTAGAATTTTTATCTCTTAAAAAATGTAAGCTACAGTTGGCTAGGCCTAAATTTGTCCAATTTGTAACGGCTTTTAGTAGATGTAAGGCAATTAGGTTTTCAAATTTTGCACCTTCGTTTTCTATAAGTGACCAGTCCCATAAATAGTATTTAGGGGCTTTTTGTATGCTTCTAGATAATTGTGCAGTATAAGGGCTTATTTTGAAAACGATAAAAAGCCTTTCAAATTGTTTTAACCAGTCTTGCACTGTGGGTACGGATATTTGTAAGTGATTAGCTATCGATTGATAACTGATAAGCGAACATACTTTATGGGGAAGTAACGACATCAGAGCTTCGGCAACACTTAATAATTTTATGTCGCTTAGCTCTCTTAAGTCTTCATGAATTAATAGCTGTCGCCGTTGATTGGACCAACGTCTTATAAATTGTTCTGATCCTTTTAAAAAAGGCTCTGGAAAGCCACCGAGTGTCATTAATTCTTTAAGGCCATTTAAGGCATTTTCGGGTTCTGATATAGCTGTTGGTAAGCGAATGCCTGTGTTATGTAATTCAGCTAAAGTTAAGGGGAATAATTGGTGTAAATAATAGCGACCAAATAAACTGTCTCCTGCTTGTTGATACACATCGAGCCTGGCGCTTCCTGTGATGATAAAATTTAGGGTATCTTTGTGTTTGTCATACACACCTTTTAAGTAACTTTTCCATCTGGCATATTTATGAAATTCATCTAAACAGACTAGCGATTCATTTAAATATAATTTATTTAAAATAAGATCTTTATCGTCGGGGTTATCATATAAGAGGTATTTGCCATTTCTTTTTTTGGTAATTTTTTTGCTTAAAGTCGTTTTTCCTACTTGTCGTGGTCCTGATAAAAACACCATTTTATTGTTTAAATCGTCTTCGATATAGGGCTCTAAATTATGTGTTATTGGGTTCATACTTAGTAGTATAGGTCAAAAATGGGCTGTTTTAAACCCTATTTTAAAATGGGATGCCTGTTTTAAATTGATATTTAAAATGGCTTGTAGAGACGCATTGCCATGCGTCTCTTTTTTCATTGCCATGCGTCTCTTTTTTATAATCATGCATCTCATTTTCCCATTGCCACGTGCCTCTGTTTTTAGGAATAGAGGTTTTTTGCAATTTTTTTATTTTATTTCCGTTAACCTATTTATAAGTTCTTAACTATAGAATTAAATATAAAGCTAAATATAGAACTGTTGTTCTGTCTGGTTTATTGGTAGAGTAAGGACTTTGGTTTGTGTGATAATAATAGTTCCGATGTATCTAGCTTTAATGATACGGGCGCTAGATATAAGGAGTGTTTGTGTTAATAGATGTACAAGAAAAAATAATTAAAGAACAACTTGGGTTTGATTCTTTGGGCTTATCAGAGCCTTTACTTAGAGCAGTTAAAGAGGCGGGTTATTTAATTCCGTCGCCTATTCAAGAAAAAAGTATCCCATCAGTGTTAGAAGGTCGTGATGTAATGGGGGCTGCCCAAACAGGAACTGGTAAAACAGCGGCCTTTGGCTTGCCTATTTTAGAGAATTTATTAAAAAAATCAGATCAGAATAATAATTCTATTCAAGTGCTTATTTTGAGCCCTACACGTGAATTAGCTGCTCAGATTTCAGAATCTATAAATTTGTATGCAAAGCACACAGAGTTAAGTTGTGCAGTTGTATTTGGTGGAGTGAATATTAATCCGCAAATAAAACGCTTGAAAAAACCATTAGATATTTTGGTGGCGACACCGGGCCGATTACTTGATTTGCATCGTCAAAGAGCCTTAAACTTAAAAGATATTTCGGTGTTGGTACTTGATGAGGCCGATAGAATGTTGGATATGGGTTTCATTCATGATATTCGTAGAATTTTAAGACTTATTCCTAACGAAAGGCAGTCGCTTTTGTTTTCTGCTACCTTTTCTGATGAGATAAAAAAATTAGCTCAAACTGTGGTTAAAAATCCGGTGCTTGTATCGGTGGCTGCGTCTAATTCTACTGCTGAAAAAGTGGAACAGCGGGTGTTTCCTGTTGAAAAGAATTTGAAAAGTGATTTGTTAGTTAGTTTAATTCGGCAATGTGAATGGGACCAAGTATTGGTCTTTTGTCGCACTAAACATGGGGCAGATAAATTATCGCGTGTGTTGCAGCAGCGTAAAATTAATTCGGCGGCTATTCATGGTAATAAAAGTCAAGGCGCTCGAACTAAAGCCTTGCAAGATTTTAAAGATAAGAAAATAACGGTGTTGGTGGCTACTGATATTGCCTCTCGGGGTATTGATATCGATAAACTTCCTCAGGTGGTGAACTATGATTTACCCTTTGTTCCTGAAGATTATGTGCACCGCATTGGCCGAACTGGGCGAGCAGGTGAGGCTGGGCATGCCATTTCTTTGGTATCTCAAGACGAGTCTAAAGAATTATTTGGTATCGAACGTTTGATTAAAAAAACAATACAACGCGAGTGGTTAGACGGTTATGATAGGGCTTATGATATTGTTAGTCGAAGTTCTGGACCTAGAGATAATAAATTTTTTCAAAAAAAATCGTTTAGACCATCGAATGGGTATTCAGATCAGGCCAGACCCGCTCAGGCACCTCGACGCTTTTTTTCGAGACCGAGTTCTGGACGAGGGTCTTAATCGACTTAAGTTGTCGACACTATCTAAGAATCCGCTACTGATCATTGTATGACTCCAATTGAGTTCCAAAGCCAGCAATGATAAAATCAGGGTGTAAAAATATTATTAATTAGAAGGACATATTTATGACAGCAGCATTACAAACATTATCTTATTTAGAACATGTAAAACAAGAGGATCCTGATTTACATAAAATTTTGTTGCAAGAATTACATCGCCAACAAAATGGTATCGAACTAATTGCCTCCGAGAACTTTACGTCTTTGGCTGTTATGCAAGCACAAGGGTCGTGGTTAACGAATAAATATGCCGAAGGTTTGCCAGGTAAACGTTACTATGGTGGTTGCGAACAAGTTGACTTGGTTGAAGAATTGGCTATTCAACGCGTAAAAGAAGTGTTTGGGGCTAAATTTGCTAACGTGCAACCGCATTCTGGGGCTCAGGCTAATATGGCTGTGTTTTTAGCGTTATTAAATCCAGGCGATACGATTATGGGAATGAATTTAGCTCATGGCGGTCATTTAACTCACGGTTCCCCGGTGAATATGTCTGGCAAATATTTTAATGTTGTTGCTTATGGTGTTGATAAAGCGAATGAACGTATTAATTACGATGAATTAGAGGCATTAGCTCAGGAACATAAACCTAAATTAATCATAGGTGGCGCTTCTGCTTATTCACGTATTATTGATTTTGAAAGAATGAGCGAAATTGCTAAATCGATTGGTGCTTATTTTATGGTGGATATGGCCCATATTGCTGGATTAGTTGCAGCGGGTTTGCATCCGAACCCGGTTGAATATGCCGATGTGGTGACTTCTACTACTCATAAAACTTTAAGAGGTCCTCGAGGCGGAATTATTTTATGTAACGATGAAGAATTGGCTAAACGTATAAACAAAGCCGTTTTCCCAGGTATTCAAGGTGGTCCTTTAATGCATGTTATCGCTGCAAAAGCGGTTGCGTTTAAAGAATGCTTAACTCCTGACTATGTTAAATATCAAGAACAGGTAGTAGCAAATGCTAAAGTGATGGCGCAAACATTAACCGATAACGGGTTCAGAATTATTTCTGGTGGAACAAATAATCATTTAGTTTTAGTAGATCTATCGGTCAAAAATTTAACGGGTAAAGAAGCTGAAATTGCTTTGGGAAAAGTGGGTATTACGGTAAATAAAAACGCTATTCCATTTGATACTCAAAGTCCTTTTGTTACGTCAGGAATTCGTATCGGAACACCGTCGGTTAC
>JBILGQ010000057.1:0-6537 GCA_044350955.1 Candidatus Marinamargulisbacteria bacterium
TAAACGTGTTGCAACCATGCTTGATATTCCCCACTACACCATTAATATTCGTGATCATTTTAAAGAACACGTTATTGATTACTTTATTAACGAATATCTAGTGGGTAGAACCCCAAACCCCTGCGTCGAATGCAATCGTTATATAAAATTCGATGAACTACTTACGACTGCCAACGAATTAGGGGCTGATTATGTTGCCACAGGCCATTATTGCAAAATTGAATCGAATGAAGATGCTAGTAAATTTTATATTAGAAAAGCTACCGATTTACGTAAAGATCAGAGCTATTTTTTATACATGCTCAATCAAGATGTATTAAAACGCACTTTGTTTCCTTTAGGATCATATACTAAACAAGAAGCACGTGAATTAGCAGAAAAATTTGGCCTAATAACAGCTAAAAAATCAGAAAGCCAAGATATTTGTTTTGTGACAAAGGGCAAATATCAAGAATTTATAGAATCTCAGTTAACAGACTCTTTACCAAAATCTGGTTTTATAGTTGATACAGCAGGAACTATATTAGGCGAACATAAAGGCTTATTTCATTATACTGTGGGTCAACGTAAAGGTTTAAATATTTCGGCACCTAAGCCCTTATATGTATTAAAAGTCGACTCACTTAACAATACGTTAATTGTTGGAACAGAAGACGATCTACAACAAACAGACATTTACTTAGAAAATGTAACTATTGTAAATGAAAGTGAATTAGATCTACAAAAAACATACAGCAGTAAAATGCGTTACCAAATGATTCCTTTTGAATCTAAAATTATTTCCTATCATGGTAATAACATGCATCTACAATCAACCTCCCCACTAAAATTTGTTACTCCAGGACAATTTTGTGTAATTTATGATGGAGATACGGTAATTGGTGGTGGCGTTATAAAGAATTAGACGGTAGAATAAAATTATGTTTGATACAATTAGCGAACATTTCACCAAAGTATTTTCTTTTCTTTATGTTTATGTAGACACACCACTGGTTACTTATATTATTTTTTTAAGTCTTTTATTAGGACTCACAAAGTTAATATATAATATAAAAAACTATTTTCCTGGCGGTACTAGCGGAAGCACTATTCTACTTAAAACCATTTGGGCTAGCATCTTAACAGTACTAGTCTCTTTTGATTTATGGTTTATTTTCTTCCATTTTCAATCATTCAGAGTTTTAAATTAATCAGCCTAAACTTTAGTATTCCGAATTAGTGATACTAAACGTTCTAATTTATTAAAGTCTTTAATACCCGGACTTTTTTCGACTCCTGAACAAATATCAACCCCATAGGGATTTACAAATTTAATAGCTGCTTCGATGTTCTCTCTATTTAAACCACCAGATAAAATCACAGGCAAGCCTGACTGTTTGGCTCGTAAAGCTATAGCCCAATCAAAAATCTTTCCAGTTCCACCGTAGGCAGACTCGCATTTAGCATCTAATAATAAACTAGTCACAAGACCCTGATACGATTCCATACAATGTAAATCTGTCTCATTTTGAACACGCAATGCTTTTATAATCTTTAGATTTAACTTCGAACAAAATTCAGGGGTTTCATCTCCATGTAATTGAACATAATCTAAGTTACAGTGGGCAGAAATATCGTTAATCTCTTGAACATTACTATTAACAAACACCCCTACTATCGAAACAAATGGTGGTAAAACTTGGCATATTTCTTGCGCTTTGGTCGGACTTAAATAACGTGAACTCCCCGCAAAAAAGTTGAAACCCAAAGCGTCTACACCCATCTCAACACAATTCATGGCATCTTCTTTTGTCGTAATCCCACAAATTTTAATTTTCATTAAAATACTCAATTAAAGTTTTTTCTCTGGCCAAACCTTCCCCAATCAATACAGCATCAATGTTATGCTCTCTAAGTTCTATTAACTGGGCTTTCTTATCGTAACCACTTTCAGCTACAAAAATTGCATTTTTAAATCGTGCACCAAGTAATTTTTTAAAATGAATTGCATTCCGATAATCAACAGCAAAAGTCTTTAAATCTCTATTATTAATACCTATCATGCTTATATCCGATAATCGCAGTAATTTTTCAGCATCTTCCTCTGAATGAATTTCAACTAGAACAGACAACTCTAACGTTTTAGCTAAAGAAATAAAGTGCTGAGCTTCTTCGCAACTTAACACAGCTAAAATTACTAATATACAATCAGCTCCGATGGCTTTACTTTCATAAATTTGAATCTCGTCGATAATAAAATCTTTTCGCAAAATCGGCAAAGTACACTGTTGTTTAATAGAAGATAAATAATCGTTTTTTCCACCAAAATAAGCTTCATCGGTTAAAACTGATAAGCAGGATGCCTTGTTTAACTCAAACTCTTTGGCAATAGATACAGGATCAAAATCGCTGCGAATAATACCCTTTGAAGGAGAGGCCTTTTTAACCTCAGCAATTAAAGATAAGCGATCACCACGTAAGGCCTCTTCAAATTTATAATAAGTAAAGTGACTGTTTTTAATTGTTTCTTTATAAAATTCAAGAGAATATTGTTCATATAAGCGTTTAACGTCAGCTTTTTTATCGCTGATAATTTTATCTAACACGGTCATTGCTCTTTGGTAATAAGCGTGTAAGATTTTGAAAAATCTGATACATATATTTTACTATTCGGTTCTAAGGATTTAGTCAACCAAACATTTCCACCTACCACTGAATTTTCGCCAATTACAGTATCTCCGCCTAAAATTGTACTCATAGAGTATACCGTAACGTAATCTTTCAAAGTTGGATGCCGTTTTGTTGTCGAATCGCCTTTTTTTGTACTAAAAGCCCCTAAAGTAACCCCTTGATATAACTTTACATGATTACCAATGATTGCAGTTTCTCCGATAACAAGACCTGTGCCATGATCAATACAAAAATGGTGACCAATTGTAGCCCCCGGATGTATATCAATACCAGTATGTTCGTGAGCTATTTCTGTCATCATACGTGGTATTAAAGGCACCCCATTGACATGAAAAAAATGCCCTATTCTGTATGCAATCACAGCTTGAAATCCCGGATAGGCTAATATAACCTCAATAATGCTATTAGCTGCGGGATCTCCGTCAAACATAGCCTGAGCATCATCTTTTAAGGTAGTTCTTAAATCAATAATTTCCTTAAAAAATTGGTCACAAATATCAGAACTCTTTTTGATGGCTACTTCTTTTTCAAGACGTTTCTCAACTTGAGGATTCCAATGAAGGCATTTTGTTACTTCAGTGCTTAAATCAATGTGAAGTTTGTTTAATAATTCTTCAGTGAGCAAATCTAAATTTTGGTGAATCTGTTCATTATTACCAAAAAAACCAGGAAATAGTAATTCTTTAATAAGATTAAGAATAATGACCACTTTATTTTTTGATGGATAATAAACGCCATCAGACCCATTAATAAACCCAATCTTTTTATAAGAATCTAAAAGTAGACTTACAGTATTTTTAGTCATTTTTACTCATTTTTTTCATTTTTACAAAGCTCATCATAGAATAAATTCACTCTTTAATTAAGTGAACGCCTGATGATACCATTAACTCGCAGCGTTATTCTATATACAAATGTGAAATTTTTTATAATAAATACACGATAACAGCGATAGATGACTTAGTTTTATTTAAATTCTTAGAGAAACAAAACGAGGTGATGATTAAGTGATGAATAAAAACAAGAGTATTTCGCTTAGATTCTTTCAACTCTCTATGATAAAATCTAATATGCAAGCAATAATCCGAGTAGCTAGTTTGTTAGTTATCTATTCGCTATTTACCTATACGACACACGCAGAAACAAATAATAATTTAAATTTAATCGATTATAATAAACAAAAAGTTCCTGCCGGCGCCAATAACGGATTTTTTATAGTCGATTCAAATTATTCAGAAACTTCATTAGCCATGAAAGAATTACTACAATCTGGTAGCTCGTTTTTTGATATTAAAACAGACGAAGATACAACAAATATAGAAGAAGAAGCAGAACAAGAACAAGAAGAAGAATTCCTTTATTTTCAATCACAAGCAGAATTCTATGAGTCCAATTATTCTGATCCTTATGACAATAGCGATGACTATTACATGATAGAGGATAATGACTCTAATCAATCAAGCATTGAAATACAGGAAAACTATTTTGAAGATTTTCAAGAAGAATCAGATGGAGATGAAGGTGGTGGTTCCTTATGAAACAAAACAAAGTTAAGCAAGTCTTACTTTGTTTAAGCGCCATATTCATCATTGTATTTGAACAAGGTATTAATGCCGAACAAGCTCGTTACAATAATCTTATAGACTATACACTAAATCAGTACCCAGGCTATAGTTTAGCATTTTTTGTAGTTACTGATTCGTATAGAGACCCTTCAGACGAAATGATAGATATACTTGGCATAAAAATGCCTGCTCGTGCTGAAGAAGGAAAATATATAGCCATACCTAAAAGTCAATTACGCAGTATACCTACCACTATCAAAAAAGCGCCTATATACGTTCAGGCAAAAAAAGAAGACAACCCCAAATCGGAAATTGAAGATGATAATTATGAAAAACAAGAATCGTATTTTAATGAAATAAAAGAATTACTGAATGCACCTGATGGTAGTGGCTAAATAGAGCTTTACATTTAATTTACCCCCCTTCATAATCTTTAGATGAAAAAAATAAAGAATATTATATTCGATATTGGTAATGTACTGTTTAATTACGACCCTAGTCATATTACAGAATTATTACTTCCAGATGAAACAGATAAAGAATTTTATATTCAAAACTTATTTTTATCAGATGAGTGGCAAAGTTTAGACCGTGGTGATTTGAATATTAATCAATTCATACGAGATATTACACGACGTCTAAATTTAACACCAAAACAAATTCTTAATTTTGAATTATTGCTCAAAGAATTTCCGAAGCACTTACAACTCAATGAAGAAATGAAAGAATTATTCGAAGAATGCCTAACTACACACAAAGTATATATTTTATCTAATTTTCAATATCCTGCATTTAATGTGCTTCTTGAAAATCATGCTTTTTTAAATAAAGCCAACGGTATTGTTGTCTCTGCAAAAGTGATGATGAAAAAACCTGAAATTGGCATTTTTCATTATTTATTAACACAACAACGTATTTTGCCAGAAGAAAGTATTTTTATTGATGATAATGCTGAAAACATTACAACTGCCACTCGCGTATTAATGACAGGCATTTTATTTAAATCGGCAAAACAAGTTCGAAAAGAATTAGAAAAGAATTTTGAAAAAAGATCAGAAAAAAAATAGGCCTAGCAATGAATGAACTAGACAATGAAATTTCGAAACGCCGTACTTTTGGCATAATCTCGCATCCAGACGCCGGAAAAACCACATTAACCGAAAAATTATTGCTATTTGGAGGCGCTATTCATATCGCAGGTGCTGTAAAAGCTAAAAAAGCCACACGACATACAACATCTGATTTTATGGAGATAGAAAAACAACGCGGTATTTCGGTTGCAACCTCTGTTATGGGATTTGACTATAAAGGCATTAAAATCAATTTACTAGATACCCCTGGTCACCAAGATTTTTCTGAAGATACTTATAGAACTTTAACGGCTGTTGATTCGGCCATTATGGTCATTGATTCCGTTAAAGGTGTTGAAACCCAGACACTAAAATTGATGGAAGTATGTCGCATGCGCAACACTCCGATTATGACTTTTATCAATAAAGTAGACCGTGAAGGAAAGTCTCCTTTAGAACTTTTAGATGAAATTGAAGATAAATTACAATTAGAAGTGTTTCCGATGTCTTGGCCCATTGGTATGGGAAAAAGCTTTAAAGGTGTTTATAACCTATTTTCGAAAAAACTATTGTTATTTGATCCGCATAAAAGTGAAAAAGATCATTCTGCAATAACAATATCTGATCTTAATGACCCTCTTTTAGATAAGACTATTGGCGACTATGAAGCCACGGCTTTACGTGAAAATGTTGAATTAATTAGTACAATTTATCCAGAATTCTCTTATGAAGATTATTTAAAGGCCACAGTTACACCAGTTTTTTTTGGATCAGCCTTAAACAATTTTGGTGTTCGAGAACTTTTAGAGGGCTTTATTCAATACGCCCCCACACCAAAATCTAGAGAAAGTGATGTACGAGAAATTTATCCGACTGAAGAAAAATTTTCGGGATTTATATTTAAAATACATGCCAATATGGACCCTAAACATCGTGATAGACTAGCGTTTTTACGTATCTGTTCCGGAACCTTTGAACGCAATATGAAATGCCATCACGTACGATTAAACAAAGTCATTAAATTTTCTAATCCAACAGCATTTATGGCTCAAGAAAAATCAATTGTAGATAAAGCTTTTCCAGGTGATATTTTAGGTCTACACGATACTGGCAACTTGCGAATCGGAGACACCCTAACAGAATCAGAGCTATTAAACTTTAAAGGAATTCCTTGTTTCTCGCCCGAAATATTTCGGTTTGTTGTGAATGAAGATCCATTAAAAGCAAAACAG